>JAATES010000393.1 GCA_015655615.1 Actinomycetales bacterium | reverse complement strand
GCGATGCGGCCGCGATGGTCACCAAAGGGGGACTTCGTCTCATCGAGGTGCATATCTCGAACCCCTACGCGCGCGAGGAGTTTCGTCACGTGTCGGTCATCGGCCCCATAGCGACTGGTACCGTTGCGGGATTCGGATTCGATTCCTACCGGCTGGCCCTTAGTGCGCTGGCCGGTAGCTGACACGTGCCGGCTCAGGTCCCGCCGATTGACGGAATCGGGGAACGGCCATCATCGCGGCGCGCCGGCACGGTAGACTGAGACGCTGACCTACGAGCCTTGACAAGTCGACACGCACGTATTCCCGTCCGCGGACGTGGACGAACTGGCGGACTTCGAAGCTCGAGCCACCAACCGACCGCGACATGAAAGGCACCTCCGTGGCCACCACCAACGACATCAAGAACGGCACCGTCCTCAAGATCGACGGTCAGTTGTGGACCATCGTCGAGTTCCAGCACGTCAAGCCGGGTAAAGGTGGAGCCTTTGTCCGGACCAAGATGAAGAACGTCCTCAGCGGAAAGGTCGTCGACAAGACGTTCAACGCCGGGCTGAAGATCGAGACGGCCAATGTCGACAAGAGCGACATGCAGTATCTGTACAAGGATGGCACCGACTTCATCTTCATGGATACCGCCACCTACGACCAGGTTCCGATCAGTGAGGCGACCGTCGGCAGCGCAGCGGACTACCTGCTGGAGAACACCGTCGTGACCGTGGCCACACATGAGGACGCTCCGCTCTTCATCGACCTCCCGGCCTCGGTCGTCCTGGAGATCACCTATACGGAGCCTGGGCTGCAAGGCGATCGCTCCACCGGAGGCACGAAGCCCGCCACCTTGGAGACCGGCGCGCAGATCCAAGTGCCGTTGTTCCTGGAGCAGGGCACACGCGTCAAGGTGGACACCCGGGACGGCTCGTACCTCGGGCGTGTGAACGACTGACGTGGCAGCCAGAACTAAGGCACGCAAGCGTGCGCTCGATGTCCTCTTCGAGGCCGAGCAACGCGGTGAGAGCCCGTTGAGCAAGTTAGCCGATCGTCTGGTGGAGCCGGGCGCGCAGACCGCCCTGCCGCAGTACTCTGTGGAGATCGTCGAAGGCGTGGTGGCCCACAGCGAGCGGATCGACGAGTTGCTCGAGACGTACTCGCACGGATGGACTCTGGAACGGATGCCCGCAGTCGATCGCATCCTCTTGCGCATCGGGGTCTGGGAGCTGATCTTCAACGACGATGTGCCCGATGCGGTGGCGGTGGATGAGGCCGTGGCGCTGTCCAAGGATCTGTCCACCGATGAGTCGCCGAGCTTCGTCAACGGACTGCTGGGCCGCATCCTCAACCTCAAGCCGACGCTGAGCGAATTCTGAGGGCACTCTGGTGATCCAGTGGAGATCCAGTGCGTGCCTTGCGTGAAATGCACCAGATCTGCACATTCACCACCGGGGTCGCAGGCCTACCTACGGTGGCGTAAGTTACGCTGCTTCTGTGAGCAACGAAGCGCAGGATCCGTGGGACGCGTCCTACCAACCGGGAGTCCCTAGGACTGTCGAGATCCCTGATGAGCCGTTGAGCACGAGCCTGGAGAGGGCGGTCGCCACACATCCGCACCGCACCGCGCTGCATTTCATGGGCGCTCGTACAAATTACGAGCAACTAGGTGTACAGGTGTCGAAGGCGGCCACCTGTCTGCTCGAACTCGGAGTCGAGCCGGGTGACAGAGTCGCGATCGCGCTGCCGAACTGCCCGTCCCACGTCGTCGCCTTCCTGGCCGTCGTGCGTATCGGCGCAGTGGTCGTCGAGCACAATCCGCTCTACACCGAGGAAGAACTGGAACGCCAGCTAGTCGACAGCGGTGCGGTGGTGGCGGTCTGCTGGCAGTCCACTGCCCAGCGCGTTGCGGCGATCCAGCACCGCACCTCGGTGCGCACGCTGATCGCGGTCGACGTCAGCCGCGATCTGCCGGTCACCAAGCGGGTGGCCTTACGGCTTCCGATCGCCAAGGCCCGGGCCCTGCGCACGCAGCTGACTGCGGAGCCACCGGCGTCCGCCCTCGACTGGCACACCGTGGTGGCGGCTTCGACTCCCGTGCTGGCTGCGCATCCGTATCCCAGCTCCACCGACCTCGCGCTGCTGCAATACACCGGAGGCACCACCGGTAACCCCAAGGGCGCGATGCTCACACACCGCAATCTGATCGCCAACGCGATCCAGGGCGAGGCCTGGACGGGGCTGCATGCGAGCAACCCCGAGCCCGCGATCATGTACGGCGTGCTGCCGCTGTTTCACGCCTATGGACTCACCCTCACGTTGATCTTCGGCGTGCGCATCGCCGGGACGGTCGTGCTGTTCCCCAAGTTCGACGTGGATTCCTTCATCGCAGCGCAACGCACCATGCCTGCCACCTTCATGGCGGCGGTGCCGCCGATGCTTGACCGCATCGTGGCGGCTGTGCACCGTGGTGGCAAGCAAGTCGACTTCTCCTCATTGAAGTATGTCCTCTCCGGTGCGATGCCGCTGCCGCGCGCCTCGGCAGCGGCATGGGAGGAGCTCACAGGCGGGCTGGTGATCGAAGGATACGGACTCACGGAGTGCTCGCCCATTGCCCTGGGCAATCCACTCACAGCGCAGCGCCGCCCCGGCGAGCTCGGCTTGCCCTTTCCGTCGACCGACGTGCGGATCGTCAGTCAGGAGGATCCGACAGTCGACGTTCCCCTCGGGCAGCGCGGCGAGCTGCTCGTCTCCGGGCCACAGGTGTTCAGCGGCTACTGGCAGCGCCCGGCGGAATCGGCTGGGGTGCTGATGGTCGACCGGGGACGGACCTGGCTGCGCACTGGAGACGTCGTCATCATGGACGAGTTCGGCTTCTCGAGGCTGGTGGATCGCATCAAGGAGATGATCATCACCGGCGGCTTCAAGGTCTACCCCTCCCAAGTCGAGGAGGTCCTCCGTGCCATGCCCGGAATCGAGGACGTGGCGGTGGTCGGAATGCCCGGCGGGGATCTGGGCGAACGCGTCGTGGCCGCGATCGTGCTGCGGCTGCCCCACCTGGAGCTCCCCAAGATCGATCTTCCGAAGGTCTCCCTTCCCCACTTGGAGCTCCCCAAGGTCGAATTGCCGAGTGTGGACCTCGATTCGGTGCGCGAATGGTGCACGGCGAATCTGGCCAGGTACGCCATTCCGAAGGAGGTGGTGATCGTGCCGGAGCTGCCGCGATCCCAGATAGGGAAGGTCTTGCGACGGGTGGTGCGCGAGGACCTGCTGCGGCGTCCCGCGTCGACGACAGAGGCTGACTGAGGTCAGCGATGCGATAGAGTTGCTGCCTGACAACATTCCTTTAAAGCCCGTCCAGTGAGGCGGGGAAGGAGGTCGCCGGATGGGCAGCGATCCTGCTGTGTCCGCTGACGCAGGCATCACGCGTGGCGTGCTCACGTCCGCCGAGATCGACCGGGCGCTGACCCGTATCGCCTATGAGATCCTGGAACGTAACAAGGGCGGTGCACAGGTCGTCCTCCTCGGGATACCGACACGCGGCGTCTACCTGGCAGACCGCCTGGCCCGTAAGATCCTCGCCGTCGAGCCCGAGCTGGCCCCGGAAGGACTTGTGGGGCGGGTCGACATCACGATGTACCGCGACGACCTGCAGCGCGGACCAGTGCGAGCCGTCGGCTCCACCCAGATCCCCGTGAACGGGGTGGACGGCAAGTCGGTCGTCCTGGTGGATGACGTGCTGTTCTCGGGGCGGACCGTGCGGGCCGCACTGGATGCCATCACGGACTTGGGCCGACCGCACACGGTTCAGCTCGCCGCCCTGGTCGATCGCGGCCACCGCAGGCTTCCGATCCGGCCGGACTTCGTCGGAAAGAACCTTCCCACCGCGCTCGATGAGCGAGTCAAGGTCAACCTGGCAGAGATCGATGGTGCGGACTCGGTCACCATCAGCCATGGCGGCACCACGGAGGCCCGGCGGTGAAACACTTGCTGAGCACGGCGGACCTCAGCCGCTCCGAGGCCGTGACTATCCTCGACACCGCGGCGCAGATGGCGGCCACGCAGGAACGCGCGGTCAAGAAGCTCCCGACTTTACGCGGCCGCACCGTCGTGAACCTGTTCTTCGAGGACTCCACCCGCACCCGGATCTCCTTCGAGACCGCGGCGAAGCGGCTCAGTGCCGATGTGATCAACTTCTCCGCCAAAGGCTCGAGCGTCTCCAAAGGAGAGTCGCTCAAGGACACGGCGCTCACCCTCAAGGCGATGGGAGCGGACGCCGTCATCATCCGGCACCAGGCCTCCGGAGCGCCGCACACCCTGGCCCACGCCGGCTGGCTCGACGCGCCGGTGATCAATGCCGGTGACGGCACGCACCAGCATCCGACTCAGGCGCTGCTCGACGCGTACACCATGCGCAGGCACCTGAAGGGGGAGGTCCGCGGCGCAGCCGACAGCAAGGGCGTGATCGGAAGAGACCTTTCAGGCCTGTCAGTGGTGCTGGTCGGCGATGTGCTGCACTCCCGGGTCGCACGTGCCAACGTGGCATTGCTGCACACGCTGGGAGCGCAGGTCACGCTGGTGGCGCCTCCCACGCTGCTGCCGGTCGGCGTCGACGTCTGGCCGTGCGCGGTCTCCTACGATCTCGACGCGGTCCTCCGCGAGCACCAGCCGGACGCCCTGATGATGCTGCGCGTGCAACGCGAACGGATGTCCAGTGCCGGAGGCGGGTTCTTTCCCAGCCCCCTGGAATACTCACGGCTCTACGGTCTGGACCAGCGCAGGCTAGACATGCTTCCCGGCCATGCGATCGTGATGCACCCGGGTCCGATGAACCGCGGCTTGGAGATCTCGGCTCAGGCGGCGGACTCACCCCGGTCCGTGATTGTCGAGCAGGTGGCCAATGGCGTGGCAGTGCGGATGGCAGTGCTGTACCTGCTGCTTGCCGGGACCTCAGGAACAGAAGGAGCATGAGGGTGACGAGCTACTTCATCGCGGGGGCCTCGCCCCTGGGCGGCGAACCGATGAACATCGTGCTCACCGATGGGCTCATAGCGGGGATCGGCGACGACCTCGCGGTCCCCGGCGGCGCGGCGGTCGTGGACGGCGCCGGCTTGGTCGCACTGCCGGGTCTGGTGGACCTGCACACCCACCTGCGCGAGCCGGGCCGCGAGGACGCCGAGACCGTCGCCTCGGGTACCCGTGCCGCCGCTGCAGGCGGATTCACTGCGGTCTTCGCCATGGCGAACACCTCACCGGTGCAGGACACCGCCGGTGTCGTCGAGCAGGTGTGGAGGTTAGGTCACCAGGCGGGATGGGCCGACGTGTTCCCCATCGGCGCGGTGAGCGTCGGGCTAGGCGGCGAGCACCTCGCAGAGCTCGGGGCCATGGCGGACTCAGCAGCGCGGGTGCGGGTGTTCTCCGACGATGGCAAGTGCGTCTGGGATCCGGTCCTCATGCGGCGCGCGCTCGAATACGTCAAGGCGTTCGACGGGGTCATCGCGCAACACGCCCAGGAGCCGCGCCTCACCGATGGCGCCCAGATGAACGAGGGTGTGGTCTCCGCCGAGATAGGCCTGGCCGGGTGGCCCGCGGTGGCCGAGGAGGCGATCATCGCCCGCGATGTCCTGCTGGCGCAGCATGTCGGCTCACGCCTGCACGTCTGTCACCTGTCGACCGCAGGCTCGGTCGACCTGGTCCGCTGGGCCAAGGCCCGCGGAGTCGAGGTGACCGCGGAGGTGACTCCCCACCACCTCCTGCTCACCGACGAGTACGCCCGCGGATACGACCCCGTCTTCAAGGTGAACCCTCCGCTGCGGACTGCTGAGGACGTCGAGGCGGTCCGAGCCGGGCTCGTCGACGGGACCATCGACATCGTCGCCACCGACCATGCTCCGCATCCGCGTGAGGACAAGGACTGCGAGTGGGCTGCGGCTGCTTTCGGGATGACCGGGCTGGAGACCGCGCTGAGCGTCGTGCAGCAGACCATGGTCGACACCGGCCGGATGTCATGGGCCGATGTGGCACGCGTCATGTCCGCCGCACCGGCACGCATCGGTCGCGTCAGCACGGGACCGCGTGCCCAGGGCAGGCCCCTCGCAGCGGGTGAGCCGGCCAACGTGACACTGGTGGACCCTGCTGCGCGGGCGACCGTCGATCCGGGCCGGCAGCAGACCGCGAGCCCGAACTCGCCCCTGCGCGGACTGAGCCTGCCGGGACGGGTCGTGGCAACGTTCCTTCGAGGCCGTCCTACGGTGCTGGACGGCCGACCTCGCCAGGCCGACGCACAGGAGGTGCGCTGATGGGAATGCCGCTTCCCCTTGCCATGGGGCTGTGGATCGTGATCGGACTCGGCGTGCTCGCCGTGATCGTGATCGGACTGGTCCGTCGCGGACGAGACGGGGTCGAGGACATCCCGGAGCTCGATGCCGTCCCGCTGGATCCAGCGGAGCTCGGTAGGGCACTGACCGGGCCCATCGAGGCCACCTACGTGTCCACCACGCGCAGCGGCGACTGGCTCGCTCGGATCGGTGCCTTCGGACTGGGGAATCGCTCGCAGGCCATCGTCCAGGTCTGGGAGCATGGCGTGACTGTCGAACGCCTCGGTGAACGGGACCTCTTCCTCCCCCGCGAGCAGATTCGGGGGATCGCGGTGGCGGGCGGAATGGCGGGCAAGTTCGTCGCCCACGATGGACTCGACGTCCTGACCTGGCAGGTCTCCTCCGACGGCCTGGTGGTGGACACCGGGCTGCGCCTTCATCGCTCGGCCGAACGTGCAGACCTGCGGGTCGCCGTCGCCGCTTTACTCGA
Organism: Actinomycetales bacterium; assembly: GCA_015655615.1. Classification (GTDB taxonomy): domain Bacteria; phylum Actinomycetota; class Actinomycetes; order Actinomycetales; family Cellulomonadaceae; genus Rarobacter. The sequence goes on along the minus strand of JAATES010000393.1, from coordinate 4,356 downwards.
CCTTGAGAGCACCACCCCGACCACCAAGGAGTCCGCGTGACACCGCACACCACCGACCGCTCGGCGACCAGCGCCGTCCTCGTCCTGGAGGACGGCCGCAGCTTTGCTGGCCGTAGTTACGGCGCGACGGGGCAGACCTTCGGCGAGATCGTCTTCAACACCGGGATGACCGGCTACCAGGAGACGTTGACGGACCCGTCCTATCACCGCCAGATCGTCGTCATGACGGCCCCGCACATCGGCAACACCGGTGTGAACGATTCCGACCGGGAGTCGTCCCGGATCTGGGTGGCCGGATTCGTGGTGCGCGATCCCGCATTGCGGCCGTCCAACTGGCGTTCCCAGCGCACGCTGGATGAGGAGCTCACGAATGCCGGCGTCGTCGGGATCAGCGATATCGACACCCGGGCGCTGACCCGCCACCTGCGAGAGGCAGGCGTGATGCGAGCCGGAATCTTCTCAGGGGACGCGCTGCTCGACTCCCTGGGGTACCCGCGCCCTCTGGAAGAACTGGCGGCGGGGGTACGCGATGCCCCGGGGATGAACGGCGCGGACCTGGCCCACGAGGTCTCCACGGCCACGGCATACACGGTCGAACCTGCCGCGGGCGTCGAGCCGGTGGCGACCGTGGTTGCGGTCGACCTGGGCATCAAGTCGATGACCCCGCAACGACTCGCCGAACGCGGCGTCCGCGTGCACGTCGTGCCCTCGACGGCCACGATCGCGGAGATCGTGGCCCATCGGCCCGATGGCGTGTTCTTCTCCAACGGGCCGGGCGACCCGGGGGCCGCGAACCACGAGGTCTCACTCCTGCGCGAGGTCCTCGACCGGAAGATCCCATATTTCGGGATCTGCTTCGGCAACCAGATCCTGGGACGGGCGCTGGGATACGGCACCTACAAACTGGCCTTCGGGCACCGGGGCATCAATCAGCCGGTCCTCGACCGGGCCACCGGTCGGGTCGAAGTGACCGCGCACAATCACGGCTTCGCGGTTGACGCTCCCACTGACGCGGAGTCCATCGCACCGCACGACGGTGGTCGTTACGGACGTGTCGAGGTCTCCCACCTCGGTCTGAACGACCAGGTGGTCGAAGGGCTGCGCTGCCTCGACGTGCCGGCGTTCTCGGTGCAATACCACCCGGAGGCGGCCGCCGGTCCGCACGATGCCGCCTACCTCTTCGACCGCTTCATCGGCCTCATGCAGGCCGCCGCCGATTCCGCGTCCAGCAAGGAGAACTGAACCAGTGCCACGCAGAACCGACCTTCATTCCGTCATGGTGATCGGCTCCGGTCCGATCGTCATCGGGCAAGCCTGTGAGTTCGACTATTCCGGAACCCAGGCATGCCGGGTGCTGAAGGAGGAGGGTCTCCGGGTCATCCTGGTGAACTCGAACCCGGCCACCATCATGACCGATCCGGAGTTCGCCGATGCCACGTACATCGAGCCGATCACCACGGAAGTCCTGACGTCGATCATCGCCAAGGAGCGTCCCGACGCCCTGCTCGCCACCCTGGGCGGTCAGACTGCGCTCAATGCCGCCATTGCGCTGGACTCGGCCGGGGTCCTCGCCGAGTACGGGGTCGAGCTGATCGGTGCGAGCATCGAGGCGATCGGCAAGGGCGAGGATCGCGAGCAGTTCAAGGAGGTCGTGGCCAAGTGCGGGGGAGAGTCCGCGAGATCCGCGATCATCCACACCCTCGCGGAGGCGCTGGCCGCCGTCGAGGATCTCAAGTATCCGGTGGTCATCCGCCCCTCCTTCACCATGGGCGGCCTGGGGTCCGGAATCGCCTACGACGAACGCGATCTGCGCCGGATCGTGGGCCAGGGTCTGCACTACTCGCCCACGACCGAGGTGCTCCTGGAGGAGTCGATCCTCGGCTGGAAGGAGTACGAACTGGAACTGATGCGCGACAAGGCCGACAACGTCGTCGTGGTCTGTTCCATCGAGAACGTCGACCCGGTCGGCGTCCACACGGGTGACTCCGTGACCGTGGCTCCCGCGCTGACCCTGACGGACCGGGAGTTCCAGCGGCTGCGGGACATCGGCATCGCGGTGATCCGTGAGGTCGGGGTCGACACCGGCGGGTGCAACATCCAGTACGCGGTCCACCCGGAGACCGGCCGGATCATCGTCATCGAGATGAACCCACGGGTGTCCCGGTCCTCGGCGCTGGCATCCAAGGCGACAGGGTTCCCCATCGCGAAGATCGCGGCAAAGCTGGCCGTGGGTTACACCCTCGATGAGATCCCCAACGACATCACGCGGTCCACGCCTGCCTCCTTCGAGCCGACCCTCGATTACATCGTCGTCAAGGTGCCGCGCTTCGCCTTCGAGAAGTTCCCGGCCGCCGACGACACCCTGACGACCACGATGAAGTCGGTGGGGGAGGCCATGGCGATGGGCCGGAACTTCACCGAGGCGCTCGGCAAGGCCATGCGGTCGATCGACAAGGCCGGTTCGGTCTTCCATTGGAGTGGTGAGCCGGTCTCCGGCGACGCCCTGTCTGAACTGCTGGTCACCATCTCCCGCCCCACGGAACAGCGACTTGTCCAGGTCCAGCAGGCCCTGCGGGCAGGGGCGAGCGTCGAGCAGGTGTTCGACGCGACGAAGATCGATCCCTGGTTCCTGGACCAGATCCAGCTCATCAACGAGGTCGCAGACGAGGTCGCCGGTGCTCCCGCGCTGACCTACGACGTGCTGCTGCGAGCCAAGCGCCACGGACTGTCGGACGCGCAGATCGCCCAGCTGCGGCGCATCACGACGGCCGGGGAGTCGACCGTGCGGGAGGTCCGCAAGGCGCTGGGGATCCGCCCCGTCTTCAAGACCGTCGATACGTGTGCGGCGGAGTTCACGGCACAGACGCCCTATCATTACTCGTCCTACGACGAGGAGTCTGAGGTACGTCCGCGGGAACGCGAGGCCGTCATCATCCTGGGGTCCGGGCCTAACCGGATCGGTCAGGGCATCGAGTTCGACTATTCGTGTGTCCACGCCACCATGGCGTTGTCGCAGGAGTACGAGACCATCATGATCAACTGCAACCCGGAGACCGTGTCGACGGACTATGACACGTCTGACAGGCTGTATTTCGAGCCGCTGACGTTGGAAGACGTGCTGGAGGTCTACGCTGCCGAACTCGCGGCGGGACCGATCAAGGGCATCATCGTCCAGCTGGGTGGCCAAACTCCGCTCAGTCTGGCGCAACGGCTGGCCGACGAGGGCTTGCCCATCCTCGGGACGTCTCCGAGCGCTATCGATGCGGCGGAAGACCGCGGCGTCTTCGGCCAGGTGCTCGCTGACGCGGGGTTGCCCGCACCCGCCTTCGGGACCGCGACCTCGGTGAACCAGGCCATTGCCGTCGCCGAGGGAATCGGCTACCCGGTCCTGGTGCGGCCCTCCTATGTGCTGGGGGGACGCGGCATGGAGATCGTCTATGGCCGCGAGCAGTTGACGGGATATGTCGAACGAGCACTCGTTGCCGCAGTGGCGACGGGCGGCGCGCCCGCGCCTATCCTGATCGACCGGTTCCTGGACGATGCCATCGAGATCGATGTGGATGCTCTGTTCGACGGCGAGGAGATGTACCTCGGCGGTGTCATGGAGCACATCGAGGAGGCCGGGATCCACTCGGGTGACTCGGCGTGCGTGCTCCCGCCCGTCACCTTGTCGCGGCATGAGATCGAGCGCATCCGGCGTTCGACCGAGGCCATAGCGCGCGGAGTGGGAGTGCGCGGTCTGCTGAACGTGCAATATGCGCTCGTCAGCGATGTGCTCTATGTGCTCGAGGCCAACCCTCGGGCATCGCGGACCGTGCCATTCGTGTCCAAGGCGACAGGGGTGCCACTGGCCAAGGCCGCTGCCCTGGTGATGACCGGCCATTCCATCGCCGGACTGCGCGCTGACGGGTTGCTGCCGGCACGAGGCGACGGCGGAACGCTCAACATGGACTCGCCCTTGGCCGTCAAGGAGGCCGTGCTGCCCTTCAAGCGGTTCCGCACGGCAGACGGCATCGCCGTGGACACGGTCCTCGGACCGGAGATGCGCTCAACCGGTGAGGTCATGGGCTTCGACGCGGACTTCCCCACGGCCTTCGCCAAGTCTCAGGCGGCGGCCTTCGGAGGGCTTCCCAACAGCGGCACGGTCTTCGTCTCCGTCGCTGACCGCGACAAGCGGTCGATCGTCTTTCCGGTCAAGCGCCTGGTGGAGCTCGGATTCACGATCCTGGCCACCGAAGGGACCGCACTGGTGCTGCAACGCAACGGCATCGCCTCCACCGTCGTGCGCAAGCACTCGGCCGGACAGGGCGACCAAGGCGAGCCCACCATCGTCGACCTGATCATCGACGGCGGGGT
>JAATES010000003.1 GCA_015655615.1 Actinomycetales bacterium | reverse complement strand
CCTCACGGTAGTGGGGCTGCAGACTGAACGCCCGACGGGTGTTCCCGCCTGTCCGCGGTCCACGCGCCGAGGGCTCGGCTGCGCCGGGCGATCCCGTGACCGCCGGTGACGCGACGCCTACGACAGAAGCCCCCGCAGGGCCCGCAGGTTCCGGGCATGGTTCGGCGCCGGAGCCGGGCTTCAAGGCGCTGCTGCGGACATCGTCGATACCGGCACGGACCTCGGAGGAGGCGGAGCCCGCTGCACCGGAGCCCGCTGCACCGGAGCCCGTTGCACCGGAGCCCGCGGCACCGGAGCCAGCGGACGACTCGGAGCCTGCCCCCGCTGCGCAGGAGGGCGACGCGGAGTCTGGCCATGACGCCACGGCGGGCGGGCTCGGCGGCTTGCTGCGCCGGGTGCCATGGTGGGGCTGGGTCCTCGCCGCCCTCGTGATCGCGGGAGCGGTGGCTGCCGTCTGGTTGACCCAGGGGGGATCCGGTCCGGGTGCCACACCGAGGGGCGTCGTCGTCACGGCGTCGGCGCCGACCCCGTCGGCCAGCCCGGTCGATCGGGGCGAGGGCAGCGAGCTGCACCAGGCGATCCCCGGCACGGTCAACCAGGACGTGTTGACGGCGTTGACCCCGGAATCGGCCTGGGTCGCCGATCGTGGGGCGATCGAGGCCTACACGGCGGTCTACACCGGGGCCGCCGACCCGCTGTCGGCATCGCCCGCCGTCGGCACCTACACGGTCGTCGTCGGTCAGTGGGCGACAGCACAGGAGGCCGCCGCCGCCGCCGAGGGCATCGCCGACGAGTCGGTCGGGGCCCAGGCCGTCACGGGAGAAGTCACGGTCGCAGGCGCAACTGTCGGCAAGTCGTGGATCTCCCCTGAGGCGTCGGACAGCGCGGCTGCGAGCGGTGACGCGACTGCGGTGTGGACCAACGGGACCGTCGTGATCTCGGCCACTGGTCCGGCGTCCGACCTCAAGCGGTTCTTCGACGGCTACGGCCTGTAGCCGTCAGCGGCTGCAGTCGATCAAGGCCGCGCCGCAAAGCGGTCCAGCAGCGCCGAGTGCCCGGAGACCACGATGAGATCGCTGGCTGCGATACGGGTCTCGGGAGTCGCATAGACGAAGTCCTCGCCCGGTGACTTCACGCCGATGATCGTCACTCCATAGCGCTCGCGCACCTTGGACTGGGCGATGGTGAAGCCCTGGGTCTCCTTCGGAGGGCGCATCTTGACGACGGTGAAGCCGTCCTCCACCTCGATGTAGTCCAGCAGCTTGCCGGAGACCAGGTGGGCCACCCGCGCCCCGGCGTCGGCCTCGGGGAAGACGACATGGTGGGCGCCGATCCGCTGCAGGATCCGTCCGTGCTCGGCGGAGATCGCCTTGGCCCAGATCTGCGGCGTACCGAGGTCCACGAGGTTGCCGGTGACCAGCACCGAGGCCTCGAGGGAGGTGCCGATTCCGACCACGGCGACGGGGTAGTCCCGCGCTCCCAGCTGATCGAGGGCATCGGGGTTGGTCGCGTCGGCCTCGACGACGGGAACCCGCTCGGAGTAGAGCCGGATCAGCTCGGGGTTCCGCTCGACCGCGAGGACCTCCTGGCCCAGTCGGTCGAGCGTGGTGGTGATCGCGGAGCCGAACCGGCCCAGCCCGATGACGAGGACTCCGTCACCTGCGGATCGGCGGGCCACCGTGTTCGCTACTTCAGTGGATCGATGCAGGTCAGCCAATGATCGGCCTTTCTTCGGGCAGCCGGATGACCCGGCGGCGGTCTCGGATGGCCAGTGCGGCGGCCAGAGTCATGGTGCCGGTCCGGCCGATGAACATCAATGCGGTCAGCACGTATTTCCCGGCGTCGGGCAGTTCCGGGGTCAATCCGGTGCTGAGCCCCACGGTGCCGAAGGCCGAGATCACCTCGAACAGCACCCGGTCCAGCGACTCCCCGCTGATCCGCAGCAGCAGCAGGCTCGCGATGAGGACAGTGGTGGCCCCGATGAAGAAGACGGCGACGGCCAGACGCAGGGTGGCTCGGGGGATGCGGCGACCGAAGGCCTCGACGTCGCGGTCGCCCCGGGCCTCGGCGAGGATCGCGAGGAGCATGACGGCCAGGGTGGTCACCTTGATGCCACCTGCCGTGGAGGCGCTGCCGCCGCCGACGAACATCATGGCGTCGGTGATCAGCCAGGTGGACTCGCTCGCGTGAGCCATGTCGAAGGTCGACAGGCCACCGGAACGGGGCATCACGCCCATCGTCAGTCCCGTGAGCAGTTTGCCGCTGGTCGACATCCCTCCGATCGTGGCGGCATTGCTCCACTCGGTGAGCAGGAACAGCACGCCGCCGACCGCGACGAGCGCGCCGCTGGTGAGCAGCGTGAGCTTGCTGTGCAGACTGAGCCGGGAGAGCCGGTGCCGCTTGCGGTAGACGTTGAGGATCACGGGGAACCCCAGGGAGCCGACGAACACCCCCAGGATGATCGGGGTGAGCAGCAGCCAGTCACCGGCATGCGGGAGCAGCCCCTCGGCCGTCGGGACGAACCCGGCATTGTTGAAGGCGGAGACCGAATAGAAGATCGCATGCCAGAACGCCTCGCCGGTCGACTCGCGCAGGACCAGGAACCGGGGTGTGAGCAGCAGCGCCAGGATGATCTCGAGGCTGGTCGACGTCACGATGACCACCCGGATCAGACTGCCGACCTCGCCGAGCCGGTTGGTCTTGACCTCGGTGGCGGCCATCAGCTTCTGGGTCAGGCCGATTCGCCTGGACACGGCCAGCCCGAGGATCGAGGCCAGGGTCATCACCCCGAGGCCGCCCACCTTCATGCCGAGGAGCAGCACGACATGCCCCACCACCGACCAGTACTCGCCGGTGGGAACGACCGTCAGGCCGGTCACGGAGACGGCCGAGGTGGCAGTGAACAGGGCGGTGACCAGCGCAGGGCGGTGCCCGGTCGTCGTCGTGCCGGGGAGCATCAGCAGCACCGTGAAGAGTCCGATGACGGCCGCGAAGGCGACCAGCGCCAGCCGTGCGGGTGATTGCCGGGCGATGCGGTCAACCAGGTCCCGGGCGGAGGCGAGGCTGGTGCGGGTACGGCCGGTCATGCATCCTTCCCTTCACCATCAGGCGTATCGGTGTGAGTCTGTTCGCTGCCTGCCCGCTGTCGCGAGGCCGCGGGCCACATCGACCCCATCATGCCCGATCCGCGAGCGGGGGACCTTTCCCCGGGGCTCCGAATCAATCCGGCGTCGCTACGCTTCGGCGCGGCCAGTTCCCTAGGACGCCGCGAAGGCTCTACGATGACGGTACTCGTCAGCGCACCCGCGCTGCACGTCTGCTCCGGGAGACCGACTGTGACCACTGAGCCACCGACCTCGCAGTTTCTGACTGTTGCCGAGGTCGCTGACCAGATGCGCGTGTCCAAGATGACCGTGTATCGACTGGTCCATTCCGGTGAGCTCCCCGCGGTGCGGGTCGGCAAGTCCTTCCGTGTCCCACAGCAGGCGCTGACCGAGTACCTGGCATCGGCCTTCTACGATGCGGACCAGATCAGCTCCTGATCCGGGCGCTGCGCGGCGCCGTCGCGCACCCAAGTTCGCTCCACGGCCCCGAACCGGGTAACCTGAGCGACGGACCTTGCAGTTCCGGCAGTCTGACCGGATCCGCATAGCTGACCCGTTCACACTGACCGGCACGAGGAGGACCTTATGGGCTCCGTCATTAAGAAGCGCCGCAAGCGCATGGCGAAGAAGAAGCATCGCAAACTGCTTCGCAAGACGCGCCACCAGCGTCGTAACAAGAAGTAAGACGTTCTCAGGCCCGGCTTCTGCCGGGCCTGAGCCATTCGTGTGCCCTTCTGATCCTCAGCGATGACGACGCGCGACGGATCGCACGGCGAGCCCGAGCGCCCACAACGCCCCTGCGGCGCTCGCAGTTCGGGCATTGCGACGGTTGAAGACCCGCCGGGCGCGGAAGTTGCGCACAGGCCAGCCCACCGTGGAGGCGTAGCGGCGGAGCCGTCGGTCGGGGTTGATCGGGCAGGGGTTCCCGACGCAGGAGAGCATCGGCAGGTCGTTGAGTGAGTCGCCGTAGGCGTAGGAGGCCGTCAGGTCGATTCCCCGCGCCGCCGCAAGGCGCTCGACTCCCAGCGCCTTGGCCTGGCCGTGCATCATGTCGCCGACCAGCCGGCCGGTGTAGCGACCGCCCTCATGTTCGGCGATGGTTCCCAGCGCCCCGGTGGCACCCAGATGCCTGGCGATGAGGTCCCCGATCTCGACCGGAGTGGCGGAGACCAGCCATACCTGATGGCCGCGTGCCAGGTGGTCGTCGAGCAGCTGCTGAGTGCCGGAATAGATGCGTAACGCGAGGACCTCGTCATAGACCTCCTCGCCGACCGCGACGACCTCGGCGACGGAGTGCCCTCGCATCAGCGAGAGCGCACGGGAGCGGACCTCGTCGATCTGCTGCTTGTTCTCGCCGAAGATCAGGTATCGCGCCTGATGGATGGCGAAGGCCACGATGTCCCGCTTGCGGAAGAAGTCACGCTGCCAGAGCGCGCGAGCCAGATGGAAGGAACTGGCCCCGCGGATGATCGTGTTGTCCACGTCAAAGAATGCCGCGACGGCGAGGTGATCGTTCGCATCTGGACTCATCGACTCCACTCTAGCCGTGGCTCCTGGCGCGGTGTCGGACGGCCGGCCCGCGCTACCGTGGCAGGGTGAGCCACCCCTCGTCGGACGCGGATGCGGTCCGTGTCGTTGTCTACGTCCGCCATGATTGCCACCTGTGCGAACCTGCCCGCGAGGTGGTGCGCGCGGTGTGCGATCAGCTGGGCGAATCCTGGCGGGAGGTCGACATCGACCACCCCGGCGCGGCGGGGGATATCGCGGACCTGCGGACACGCTACGGAGACTTCGTACCCGTGGTGCTCGTGGACGGGGTGCCGCAGGGTTTCTGGCGCATCGAGCCGGAGCGGCTGCGCCGGGTGCTGGGTGCGGGGTAGACGGTGAGCCCACTGCCGCAGGTGCCCGGTCAGGTCTCCTGCCGCACGCGGACCAGCCCGTCGGAGAGTCGTTGCAGGAGCGCGATCGAGTCGTCCAGCCCCGGGGCCTGACCGCCGAGTGCCTCGCTGAGACGCGCGGCCCAACTCGCCCAGAGTCGCTGGATGTTGTCCTTGGCGAGCGCAGTGGCCAGCACGCGGGTCGTCCGCGCGTCGGTCCCGTCGGGCACCCGCTCGATGAACCCCTTGTCCTCCAGGCAGCGCAATGCGGTACTGAGGTTGCTTCGCTGCAGCCCTGTGGCGTGGGCGAGGGAACTGGGTGTAGCCCCGGGATTGCGATCGATGACGCGCATGACCGTGCTCTCCGTGGCTGTCAGATCCACGACTCCCGCTGTGAGGTCCCGGGAGCGGATCTCGTGCGCGGCGTTCAGGATCAGATCGGCGAGATCGGCGAGCTGCCTCGCATCGAGTGCGGAATCGCTCATGGCAGCAGCGTACGCGTAGACACGCGTATAGTTATAAAAACATAATCATCTACGGAGGAATGATGGCTGCAGTGACCCGACCGGGGGACTCCCCGGCGACGCTCGTGCCGGCACCCTCGGGTGGGGTGTCGCCGGGCTTGCTTCTGGTGATCGGCCTGCTTTCGGTCATCGCACCGTTCGCGACGGACCTCTACCTGCCGGCGTTTCCGACGATGGTGGACGAACTCGGGACATCCGCCAGCGGAGTCCAGCTGACGTTGACGGCCTTCCTGGTGGGAGTCGCTCTGGGCCAACTGATCTTCGGCCCCCTGTCGGACCGGGTGGGCCGGCTGCGACCGCTCTTGGTCGGCGCACTGTTGTGCGTGGTCGCCAGCATCGTGTCTGCGACCGCCCCGACCGTGGGAGTCCTGATCGCCGCGCGGTTCGTCCAGGGCGTCGCGGGGGCGGCGGGCATGGTGATCGGGAGGGCGATCATCTCCGACCTGGCGCAGGGCAGGGCGGCTGCGCGGGCCTTCAGCCTTGCGATGATCGTCGGCGGTGTGGCTCCCGTCGTGGCTCCCGTCATCGGCAGCGTCTTCGTGAGTCCCATCGGCTGGCGAGGACTGCTGTGGGTGGTCACGGGGATCTCCGTGGTGATGCTGATCGCGGTCGCGACATGCGTCCGGGAATCGTATCCGCCGGAGCGTCGCGCGGCTCGGCGCCCCGGAAGGCGGATCGGGACGGGTGCCTCGGCGGGATCGGCCAGGTCACTGTTGTCCTGGGCCTATGTGGGGAACACCGTGGCTTTCGGATTCGCCTTCGCCGTGATGATGGCGTACATCTCCGCGTCGCCATTCGTGTATCAGACCATGATGGGACTGAGCGAGGTGCACTACGGCCTCATGTTCGGCGCGAACGCGCTGGCGCTGATGGGAGTCAGCATGGTCTCGGCCCGGCTCTCGGCCACTCGGTCGGTTCCCGGTCTGCTGGGAACCGGGCTCGGCCTGAACCTCGCCGCAACACTCGCGGTCCTGGTGCTCGTGCTCAGCCATGCCGCCACCCTGTGGCTGACGGTCCCGATCCTCGTAGCCGTGGCCAGCCTGGGCCTGGTGCTGGGGAACGCCACGTCGCTCGCGTTGGCTGCGGTCCCGCATGCGGCGGGCACGGGTTCGGCGATCCTGGGTGCGCTGCAGTTCGGCCTCGGTGCGTTGGTCTCGCCTCTGGTCGGACTCCGGGGAGAGCGCTCGGCCCTTCCGATGGCCGTCATCATGGTGGTGGCGGCCACGATCGCCTTCGTCGCCTTCCAGTTGGGGCGTGGCAACCGGGAACGGATCCCGGCGGGACTGCTCGACTGACCGCCGAGCGCCTCGCCGGAACGACGCTGCCCGCACTCCCGGAGGGGAGTACGGGCAGCAGGAGTCGCAGGCCGTGAGGCCGGGGATCAGGCGGACTTGATGGTCGACAGATCCAGCTCGATCTTCACCTTGTCGCTGACCAGCACGCCACCGGCCTCCAGGGCGGCGTTCCAGGTGAGACCGAACTGCTTGCGCGAGAACTCGGTGGTGGCCTCGAAGCCGGCGCGCGGGTTGCCATAGGCGTCCGCAGCGCTTCCCGTGTACTCGGTGACGAGCGTGACCGGCTTGGTCACTCCGTTGAGGGTGAGGTCGCCGGTGACGACGAAGTCGCCGTCCTCGACGGTCACGCCGGTCGAGGTGAAGGTCCAGGTGGGGAACTTCTCAGCGTCCCAGAAGTCGGCAGTCTTGATGTGTGCGTCGCGGTCGGGGCTTTTGGTGTCGACGCTCGCGGCATCGAGCTCTGCGGTCACCGTCGAGTCCTCGACCGAGCTTCCGACGGTCACGGACCCGCCTGTGATCGCGACGGAGCCGCGCACCTTGGAGATGCCGGCGTGACGCACGATGAAGGAGGCCGAGGAGTGTGACGGGTCGATCGTGTAGGTGCCTTCGGTGAGGCCTGCGGGTAGTGCAGTCATGGGAGGTGCTCCAATGCGTGTGGATGCGGGTGGGGTCAGGCCAGGTCACAGGGGCCATGGCTAGTGAATAGTTGAAGGTTATAGTAATCCCGCGTGGTGCGCAACGGCCCAGGGAACGGTGGTTTCGGTCAGCGACAATGGCCTTGATGGAAGGTTGAAGTCCCGAGAAGGAGACCCTAGGTGAGTGAACCGCAAACTACGTCCGGGGTGGCGGACGACGCTGCGGCAGAAGTGCCGTGGCTCAGCACGGCCGAGCAACGGGCCTGGCGGCAGTTTCTCGAAGGCACGATGCGCCTCAACGACGTCCTCCACCGCGACCTCGAGCGGGACTGCGGGTTGTCCTTGGCTGAATACGAGGTGCTGGTCCGGCTCTCGGAGGCACCGGGCCGAGCCCTGCGGATGTCGGTCCTCGCCGCGAGTCTCGCGCATTCGCGCAGCCGGGCGACGCACACCGTCCGGCGGATGAGTGAACGTGGGCTGGTGCAGCGGGTGGCCTGCCCAGGCGACGGCCGCGGGGTCAATTGCGTGATGACCGAGGAGGGCTTCGCCCTGTTGGTGGCCAGCGCGCCCGCCCACGTCCGGTCAGTCCGGCGCCATCTGGTCGATCGCCTGACCGCACAGGAGTTCCTCACGCTCGGGGCCTGCCTGGACAAGGTCGCGCAGGCCTGCCGAGCGGGGGCTGAGCCGTAAGAGGTCAGGGACCCCGCAACCTCTGGAAGACTGGTGCCATGGTTCACACGACGGTTCACCTCGTGCGGCACGGCGAGGTCGACAACCCACAGGGCGTCCTCTACGGCCGGTTGCCGGGATATCACCTCTCCGCACGCGGCCGGGCCATGGCGGAGGTCCTGGCCGGGCACTTCAGCGACGGCGCCCATGACATCACGTTGCTCGTGGCGTCCCCGTTGCAGCGAGCGCAGGAGACCATGGCACCGGTGGCCACGGCGTTGGGCCTGGAGATCACGACCGATGACCGGATCATCGAGGCGGCGAACCACTTCGAGGGGCTGACCTTCGGCGTGGGAGATGGGTCGTTACGTCACCCCCGCCACTGGCCGTATCTGGTCAACCCGTTCACCCCTTCCTGGGGTGAGCCCTACCGGGAACAGGTGGCGCGGATGCACGCGGCAGTCGCCGACGCCCGTCACCTCGCAGAAGGTCACGAGGCCGTGCTGGTCAGCCATCAGCTGCCCGTGTGGATCGCACGGCTCGCCTTCGAACGGCGCCGGCTCTGGCACGACCCGCGCAAACGGCAGTGCTCACTGGCCTCGGTGACCTCGCTGCAGTTCGAAGGCCCGGACCTGGTGGGCGTCGACTACGCCGAGCCGGCAGCCTCCCTGCTCCCGGGTGCCAGCACCGTGGCAGGGGCCTGACCTGTGGCCGATCTCAGCGCGGGTGCCGCACAGGCTTCGTCCAGCGTGCTCAACGACGATGGGCAGGTGAGAAACGTGACGAAACGACCGCGGTCGCGACGGCGCGTCTGGACCGGCATCGTCGCGCTGGCCACTGGACTCGTCCTGGTCTGCTGCGCACAGAGCTCGGGAAACGCCGATGATGTCGTTGACCAGGGGTACCAATCGGGCGACGGCAGCGTACGGCAGTGGGCCCAGGCGGACCGCGGAGCAGCGGTCACCTTGACCGGCACCGACTTCTCGGGCGACCCCGTCGATACCAGTGAATGGCGCGGCTCCGTCGTGGTGGTCAACACCTGGTACGCCGCCTGCCCGCCGTGCCGCAAGGAGGCCGCAGACCTGGTGGCGACCGCGCAGACCTACCGGGAGTCCGTGAGGTTCGTCGGAATCAATTCCACCGATGAGGCCGGAACGGCACTCGCGTTCCAACGCACCTTCGGTGTCACCTATCCCACGATCTCCGACTCCGATGGCAGGGTCACCGCCACGTTGCAGGGCGTGGTTCCGATCCAGGCGGTCCCCACCACGGTCGTGCTGGACCAGCAGGGGCGGGTCGCCGCGCGAGTGCTGGGCGAGGTGGAGGGATCGACACTGAGCGGTCTCATCGACGACGTGCTCAAGGAGACGACCGCGACGCCGTCTGCGAAGACGCCCGCCGCCACGCCGACCTCGACGACCTCGCTGCCTCCCCTCACCACGTCGTGATGCCGCAAGCGGCCACGGATGCCGGCCTCGCAAGCATCGCCGACAGCTTCGCCACCACCGTCTTCAGCGGCTCGGTGCTGCTGGCCGTCCCCGTCGCCGTCCTGGCGGGACTGATCTCCTTCGCCTCGCCTTGCGTCCTCCCGCTGGTGCCCGGCTACGTGGCCTACGTGTCGGGGATGACCGCAGCGAACGCGGCACCGGGCACTGCCAGACCGGCCGGTCGCGGACGGGTGGTGGCAGGGGTCTCGCTCTTCGTGGCCGGATTCACCGTGGTCTTCGTCGGCCTGGGCGTCCTCTTCGGGGTGTTCGGTCACTGGCTGCAACGGTGGGACACCCAGCTGGAGCGCGTGCTGGGCCTGGTGGTCATCGTGATGGGCCTGGCGTTCATGGGCTTGCTGCCCTTTCTGCAGAACGACCGTCGCCTGCCTGTCAGCCCCGCCGCGGGGCTCTGGGGAGCACCCGTGCTGGGCATCGTCTTCGGGCTGGGCTGGACGCCGTGCCTCGGCCCGACCCTGACCGCGATCAACGCCCTCGCGCTCGACGGTGCGTCACCGGCTCGCGGTGCCGTGATGGCGGTGGCCTACTGCGTCGGTCTCGGGGTACCGTTCGTGATGATCGCGCTCGGAGTGAGCTCGAGCAGGACCATGGTGGCGTTCCTGCGGCGGCACCGGCTGGCCGTGATGCGCATCGGTGGCAGCATGCTGGTGCTGCTCGGCCTGGCACTGGTCACGGGGGTGTGGGGCCGGCTGAGCACGCATCTGCAGCTTTTCATCAGCGGCTTTGAGACGGTGGTGTGATGGGCGAGCCACGATCGGGGGACTACCGTCCGGAGGGCATCTCCGATGCCCTCAAGGAGGCACTGGACGAAGCGGAAGAATCCGCTTCGACCGCGGCGCAGGCGGATTCTCCGCCTCTCTCCGCTCCCCCGGTCGTGCAAGGCATCGGCACGCGCGGCATGCTGCGGTTCCTCTGGCGTCAGATCACCTCGATGCGCACCGCGCTGATGCTGCTCATGCTGCTGGCGGTCGTCTCGGTGCCGGGGTCGATCATCCCGCAGCGCTCCACCAACCCTGACGCATACGCCCAGTACGTGGCGGACAACCCCGGTCTCTCCCGATGGCTCGACCGGTTCCAGGTGTTCGACGTCTACACGTCCGTCTGGTTCTCCGCCATCTACCTGCTTCTCTTCATCTCGCTGGTCGGCTGCATCCTGCCGCGGACCTGGATCCACTTCAAGGGTCTGCGTGCGGCTCCTCCGAAGGCTCCGCGCAGGTTCGAGCGACTCCCCGCCCATGTGACGCTCCCCGTTGCCGGAGCCGCCGGCTCCGTGGCGCACGACTCCGTGGCGCACGACTCTGTGGAGGAGGGCGACGACCCCGGAGTCGCCGATGACGAGGTCCTCGCCCGGGCCACGTCCTTTCTACGCGGCCGCAATCCTCTCTGGCGTCGCTACCGCTACGCGACGGCGACGGAACCCGATGGCGCCCGTACCCTCAGCGCCGAACGCGGCTATCTGCGCGAGGCCGGAAACCTGGTCTTCCACCTGGCTCTGGTCGGCCTGCTGATCTCCGTGGCGACCGGCCAGCTCCTGCACTACCGGGGTCAGGTGATCCTGGTGCAGGGGCGCGGCTTCGCCAACGCGGAGGTCAACTACAACACGTTCAGCCATGGAGCATGGTATTCGTCCGACTCCCTGGACCCGTTCACCATGACCTTGGACAAGTTCGAGGCGAAGTTCCGCGCGGAGGACGCCCAAGCACAGGACTTCACCGCCTTCGTGACCATGGGCGAGGGCGGCTCCACGTCGGAGCGGACCATCAAGGTCAACCACCCGTTGCTGCTCGGCGGGGCCAAGATCTACCTGCAGGGCAACGGCTATGCGCCATCGGTCACCCTCACCGACGCGGATGGGCAGATCGCCTTCGCGGGCTCGGTGCCGTTCATTCCGCAGGACAGCGTGTACACGTCGCAGGGAACCATCAAGGTGCCCGACGTCACCAGTGGTGATCAGATCGGCCTGGTCGGCTACTTGCTGCCCACCGCATCGCAGTCGGAGACGGGCACCTGGGGCT
>JAATES010000360.1 GCA_015655615.1 Actinomycetales bacterium | reverse complement strand
GGAGATGATGATGGGCTCCCGGAAGACGACGCCGCCGAGGATGTTGCGGATGGTGCCGTTGGGCGACTTCCACATCTTCTTGAGGTCGAACTCCTCGACCCGGGCCTCATCTGGAGTGATCGTGGCGCACTTGACGCCGACGTGATGCTGCTTGATGGCGTGGGCTGCGTCGATGGTCACCTGGTCGTCAGTGGCATCCCGGTTCTGGATCGACAGATCGTAGTAGCGCAGGTCCACGTCGAGATAGGGATGGATCAGGCGGTCCTTGATGAACTGCCAGATGATCCGGGTCATCTCGTCGCCGTCGAGCTCGACGACCGGCCCTGCAACCTTGATCTTGCCCATGCGGCTTGCTCCTGTCGGTGGTGCGGTGGGATGCGATTCCAGGCTACCGGAAATCTTGATGTCAAGAGGTCCCGGTCGGGGCAGCCGACCGAGCCACGCGCCTGCGCGCAGTCCTCCCGGGGTCCGACCGGCGTGCCGGTGCCGTCACCGGTTCTTGAAGTAGCGGAACAGATGCTTCTCGCGCGTCATCAGCACAGCGAGCTGGCTGCCCACCAGGGTGGCTGCGGCGGCCAGCGACAGCGTCCGAACGCCGGGAGAGAATGCGGGCCACCCATCGGCGCTGTTGCCAAGGGTGGCCGCGAGATGGCAGGCGACCAGGGCGGGCGCCAGCGCGAGCACCAGCCACCAAGCCGTCTCGATCATCGTCTGCAGCGCCACGGCCTTCTTCGCCACGCCCGCGTGCAGTGCGCCCGCGAGTTCCAGGCTTCGCATCCGGATCGAGACGATACCGAGAGCCAGGCCGATGCCCGCACCTGCCCAGGAGAGCGGGGCCAGCGGGATCTTGGCGAATTCCGCAAGCCCGTCGAAGCGCGTGCCCAGGGTGGTGTTGAGCTGGGATATCTGCGGCTTGGCCTCCTCATCCGCCACCCCTGGATCCTGCGGAATGAGGGGCAGCCGCATGATCGTGGTGGTGGCCGACGGGTCCGGCCAGGCCATCATCCAGCACTCGTCGAACGGCTCGACGGGAACGACCGGTGCGATGAGCTGGTAGCTGAGCTTGCTATCCCGGCCGTCATCCGGCTGCTCGTAGACACCGTCGACGACGATGGCCGATACCGGGCCGGATGCGGTCCGGCCCACCAACGAGATGGCGGACCCCGGAAGGGTACCCAGGTCGGCAGCGAGATCGGCGGCCACCCAGGCTCCGCCGGCCCACGGGCCCGGCGCTCCCGTGCGGTCCAGATCCAGCAGCCGCCCGAAGCCCGGGGTCGACTCCAGCGAAGCCATGGTCCGCGACGGCATGGCCGACAACGTCACCTCGGGGCCCTGGCGCAAGGCGCCGGAGGCGACCACTCCCGGGTAGCTGGCGAGCGCGTCGCATTGGGCGCCGTCGATCGCCCCGGTCAGACTCACGATCGTCACGGCGGCGCCCGAGTCCCGGAACTGCCGGGCCTCCGCGGCGAACCCGACCACGGCGCGGGCCTGCGCTCCGCCCAGCGCTCCCACCACCACAGCTAAGACGGCAGCCCACAGGAATGCCCGGGACGTCCCGCTGATCACGTTGCGCCATGCCTCGGTGAGGACCACGGGGAGGCGGGGGACACCCCCGCGCGCCTGGTGCGAGCGTCGTGCGCCACCGGCTGCCCGCGCCTGGGAACGGTCAGGCCCCCGCATGGTGCCCCAGATCCAGACGTGCACTGCAGGCATCGGCAGTGTCGGGGTCATGGGTGGCGACGACGACGATCATCTGCTGACCCGCCAGTTCGCCGAGCACCGCATTGACCGTCTCCGTGGCGATCGGGTCGAGTTGCGCAGTCGGTTCATCCACCAACAGCAGATCCGGGCTCTTGGCTACTGCCCGCGCGAGCATCAGGCGCTGCGCCTCACCGCCCGAGAGTGCCCCGAAGGTGCGCGACGCCACGGCGTCCAACGAGAATCGCGACAGCACCTGGCGAGCCTGCTCGTCAGCCTCCCGGCGACGCAGTCCCCGGGCGAGCATCGGCAACGACACATGATCGAGCGCCGTGCGCCGAGGCACACCGTAAGGGTTCTGGAACACCCATCCGATCGAACCGATGCCCTCGCGGACGACGCGACCTTCCCGCGGCAGCTCCCCACCCGCCAGCAGGGACAGCAGCGTCGACTTCCCCGACCCCGAGGGCCCGGTGACCCCGACCAGGTCACCAGAGGTGAAGCTGAAGTCCAATGCACTGAAGAGCGGACCCGTTCCGGGGAAGCCATGGCTGAGCCCCTCGCCGCTCACCCGCACGAGGCTGCCGTGGATGGAGCGGGGACCGCCACCTTGGTCGGCAGCGGATCGGCCGTCACAAAGGTGGACCCGAGTTCAGAGGCGACCACGACGACCTGCAATGGCTCGCCTTCATTGAGAACGCAGCCGGCCAGGTCGGTCACGTCATAGAGTGCGGAAGCCGGGACCGCGGCGGCCTGCACCGGAGCTCGGAGCCGGGTCGCCACCGTCAGCGTGGTCGACTGCGGGTCCGCGGACCAGTCCCGGTAGGTGCGCCCGGCCTCGAAGGCGGCCAAGAACCCAGTGTCCTTGATGACACCCCGGGAGGACACCTTGGCCGTCACGGAGTCGAGCACCGCCACCCGCTTGCCTGGAACAGCCGTCGTCGGCACAGTCAGCGTCAGTGCGGTCAACCGGCCACCGGTCGTGAAGACGGTGTCACCTGCCACGAGTTCACTGCCCACTCCCACCGCGCACGACGTCGGCACCACAGACGCCTTCGACAGCCAGACCAGTTGCTCGATCGGCAGGTCGGCCAGCTTTTCCACTCCCACCGCTTCCCAGAATCGGGTGACCGCCCGCGATGTGGCCTTCGAGTACCGGCCATCAGGGGTGACGGCGTAGCCCAGCCGGGTCAGCTCCTGCTGGACGTCCCTGACGTCATCGCCCTGATCGCCTTCCGTCAGAGACCGCCAGGGTGGCCTGGCGAGGTGAAGGGCTACGACCTTGGATCCGTTGACGACCGCCACCGAGTCTCCCGATCTGATGCGTTTGCCTGCCGTGCAAGAGCTGGAACGAAGCACGCCAGCGGCCCGGGACGTGTAGGAGCGGCTTTGAGAGACCTTGGCCTCGGCGGCGACCGTCCGTGAGTCGTCAACGTCCCTGGCGGTGACCTCCACCGTGCTCGGGGTCTGCTGCTCGGCGATGACATCCGGCAACGGTGTGGGGGCAACCGCCAACCCCACCCCCAGGCCCACGGAAGCCGCCAGCACCGCAACCAGGCTTGCTACCGCGACAACCGAGCGGTGTGACATTGATCCCCCTTGATCTGAAAGGTGTTCGACGCCTTGCTGCTTCGTTCCCTCCTACGGCACGAAGGATTCCGGCGCCAGAGGATTCGCCATGCACGGTGCCGCCTCCGCAGAGTCCGGTCGAACACCCCCGGGGAATGTTGCGTCGGGATTCTGCGGGCCCGCGATCTTCACTGGCTCGTCGCTGCCCTCAGCAGACCCGAATCGCGTGCCCAACTGCGTCATGGTGTCGTTGACGTCCTTGCCTGTGGTCCCCTCCGGGACCACCCCCTGGTCGACCAGGCACCGGGCGACCAGAACCCACCAATCCTCATTGGTGGGGTTCTGGAGGCCCGCACTATAGATCGACTCGATCTCGCCGAGCCACTGGGCACTGCACGTCGTGGCGGCCTCAGAAGCTTCATCACCGGCAGGCAACGCCACGGTGGAATACGTCTTCGTTCCGGCCTCCGTGTCTTGCCGGTAAGGCTCGATGCCCGCATCCTTCAGACATGCCGCGTACCGGTCCTGGGATTCTGCGAACTCCTGATCTGTGATCTTGTGATCTGCCAGGACCTGCCTGACGAAATCGCTCGACGACGCGTCGATCGCTGCCGTGTACTCCGCCGCGTACGGATCACTCGGGTCCTTCGGCACGGTCGCTGACGTGCCAGCCGAAGCGCCGCAACCCGCCAGCATCATGAGACACGCCAGAGCACCGACGGTCGTCCACACCAACCTGTGCCGTGCGGTGCTGATCATTCGGTGTCACTTCCGATGTGAGGAAAGGATCGAGAACGACACTCAGCGCGTCTCACCGGGCGACCGGAATATCATCCCCTCGCGGCGACGCCCTGTTTGCACCCCCGGTAGCCGTCAACTATGACGTCGCCGCCAGACTAGACGTCCGCATATGAACATGCAAGTACAAGGTGCTCAGGCCGCTCGGCTCATATGATGGACACCGGGTGTGATCACAGGTGCCCCGCCTGGTGCCTCCTGAGCGGGACCATGAGCAGGCCACACCTGCTGACAGGCCCGTTCGACCGCCCTACGGCGGGCGAACGGTGCAAGAATCCAGGAAATCCACAGTCTCCTCACGTGGACTTCTCCAGACTTCACGGTGCTGCGAGTGGCAGGATGCTGTGAAGATGGTGGTGCGCCGTACGAACTGCGCTCATCGCTTGCCTCACCAACGCCTTATCACCGCGCCTTCAGCGCCTGACGGAACAGGAAGACCATGACACAGGAGTCTGCCGCGCTCAGCGCGCCGGCTGCACCTTTGTACGACGCGCCCGTCGCGATCGTGCCCGACACCACCCCCACCGCTGCGGGTCCGAGCATTCTCGCGAAAATCGGCGCCGAGGTCCTCGGAACATTCATCCTGGTCTTCGTGGGTGTCGGTGCGGCGCTGTACTCCGGCGTGCTCGGGCTCGGGCAGCTAGGGGTCGCGTTCGCCTTCGGCATCGCACTCATCGCCGGAATCAGCGCCGTCGGCCACGTCTCCGGCGGTCACTTCAATCCTGCCGTGACCTTCGGGCTCGCCTTGGCCGGCCGGACCCCCTGGCGCGACCTCCCGCTGTACTGGGCGGCTCAGATCGTCGGCGCTGTGGCAGCGTCGAGCCTGCTGCGCTTCACGGTGCCCTCGTCGAGCTCGCTCAAGGAGAGCACCGGATTCGCCGCATCCACAGCCAAGGACTTCTTCAAGGGCGCGTCGAATGGCTTCGGCACCCACTCCCCGGCCTACACCGCCCCGCGGTCGGCGCTGTTCGAGTACTACCAGGGACAGGGCATCCCGGCGACGGAGATCGACAACGCGATCGCCCAGGGCCAGGTCACCGTGCCGTCCGGCCTGAAGTTCGAGCTCGGCGCATCCTTCGCGCTGGAGGCATTCGCAGTCGCCCTGTTCGTCGGCGTCATTCTGGCGGTGACCGATAAGCGCACGACCATCAAGTTCCAGGCGATCACCATCGGCCTGACCCTGGCAGCGGTGATCGCAGTGGCCATCCCCGTGACCAACGCCTCGATCAACCCGGCGCGTTCCCTCGCCACCGCCGTCTTCGCGGGTGGCTGGGCTTGGAGCCAGTTGTGGGTCTTCGTGGTGGCACCGCTGGTCGGTGGCGCGATCGCAGCGTTGTTCTACCGTGGCTTCGCACTCGCCATCCCGCGGCCCGCCCTGGCGGCAGTGGGCCTGCCAGGCGCCGTGGGCGCGTCCGGTGATCAGAATCAGGCAAACTCCGTCTTCTTTGAGAGCTTCGAGCCTGCGACGGCCCCCGAGCCGGAAGGTGCCCTCGCCGAGGACACGGTGGTCGCCGACGACACCGTGGTCGCCGACGAGGCCGAGGTGCCTGCGGAGGCCCCAGCAGCACCTGTTCTCGAGGCCACGGACCTCTCCAAGGAATCAGCGGAGCCGGCCTCCCCTGAGGCGTCTGACGAGGGCTCGGATGACTCTGCCGACACGACCGAGCCGGACGACGACAGCAAGAAGGCCTGATCCCGACCCTCATACGGGGCGGCTGCTCCTTCACATAGACGTCGACGCCGCAGGCGCGGTGGCCAGCTCCCGGGCCGGTCACCGCGCCTGCGGCGTCTGAGCGGACCGAGACAAGCTCAGAACTGAGGCGCGGTCTGGGCGAGCGCCGCAAGCACCAGTGCGCCCACCCACCACATCGTCACGTCAAAGGGCTTGCCCCGGTTGACCAGCGCCGGAACCCACCGGCCAGGCAGCACCGCGCGAGCAAGGCCGCACCCTGCAAGCACCGCGGCGAGCAGCATCGCTGCAGGATAGGCCCCCACCACCATGCACGCCAGCACGACCACGACCACGATCCCGAACAGGAGCCATTGACCGGCCCCTGAGCCGACGGGGAATCCGACGCTCCCCTGGTGCGTCGGCACAGCCGTGGCGGACGGATCGTTGTGCGGGGGCGTCAGGTCTGCCACGAGCGCGTCCTCGTCATCCGGGACCTGCGTGATCTCGACAGCCGAGGAGTCCGCGCCACTGAGGCTGACGCCGGAGTCCGATCCGACTCGGATGAGGATCAGGGGGTCGCAGACCGCTGAGGCCCCGGGTTCAGCTCCGGCAGGTGTGCCCGGCCCGATGCCCTGGCGCTCCGGCCAGGGGTCGGCCGATCGCACGGTCGTCACTGGTTCCTCGCCAGCCGGCACGGATGTGACACTGCGCTCACTCACGGGAGACTCCCACGCGCCCAGACTACCGTTGTCCCATGTGCGTCCCGCCTGAATCGCCCGGCCTCACAACCCCCGCCACCACCGGGCCACCCACGTTCGCCCCGCAGTCCGGCCCTGCTCCGATCATCGTGATCGGCGCCGGCCTGGCGGGCACGCGGACCGTCGCCCTGCTGCGCGAGCTTGGCTACCAGGGCCGCCTGGTGATCATCGGCGCTGAGCCCATCCCCGGCTACGACAAGCCCGCGTTGTCTAAACAGCTGCTGAGCCGCAGCACCCCGATGTGGTATCGAGAAGACCTCGGCATCGACCTGGACGAGGTCGCGGACGAGGTCATCCTGGGGGATCCCGTGGTCGGGCTCGTCCCCGCCCCGCGCGATGTCGCGCAGCTGACTCCCGGACTCCTCCGGAGCGCTGTCACGACGGCCTCCGGTCGACAGCTGGCCGCTCGCGCCGTCATCGTCGCTGTGGGAAGTGAGCCGCTTCGGGTCCCAGGATGGGACGGCGCACTGACGCTGGGGACCTCCGCCGATGCCGACGAACTCCGCGCACGACTGCGCCGAGGCTCAGCGGATTCGGATCATCCGGCGTCAGCGGGGCGGTACGGCCTGGTAGTCATCGGCTCCGGCTGGATCGGATCCGAGGTGAGCGGGGTGGCCGCGCAGGCAGGCCACCGCGTGGCAGTCGTGGAGGCTGCGGATCAGCCACTTCAGGGAGCACTGGGCACAGAGGTCGGAGCCCGCCTGCGCACCTGGTTCGAGGAGGCCGGCATCGACCTGCGCACCGGAACGGCTGTCGCCACCGTCACCGAGCATGACGTGACCCTCGCTGATGGGACCACGGTGCACGCCGACACGATCCTGAGCGCGGTGGGGGCACGACCGGCGACCGGCTGGCTGGACGGGACCCTGCCGACGGACGGCCGGGGGCGGATTCACGTCGACCAGAATGGCCGAGTGCCCGGATTCAGTGCCGTCTACGCAGTCGGCGATTGCGCCGCGCGGCCCGATGACCACTGGAGCACACCCGCGGCAGGGCACTGGACGGCCGCACTCCACAGCCCCGAGCTGGCCGTCCGCGCCCTGTTAGGGCTCGAACCCACAGCGGTCCCGGCGCCCTACGTCTTCTCGACCCAGTTGGGTCATGACCTGGCACTGGTGGGGCTACCACGACCCGGGGACGAGGTGATATGGCGAAGCCTCCCCCGCACCGGCTGGTCGGCGGCCTACATCCGTCACAGCCCCGGATCCGGCCACCCCCTGCTTGCCGCACTGTTCAGTGCCGACGCCCCGCGCGAGGTATCCGGCGCACGGCGGCTGCTGGCACAGGGGCCAGTGCCGGTCGACCTCGCACTGCTGGGCGATGGGTCCCGCGCGCTCAAGGAGGCCGCGCGGGACCGGTAGCGCCTCCGCTCGGGTGCGGACGGCACCGGGTCGCGTCAGTGTGCGAAGTGCCTGGTTCCCGTGAGGTACATCGTGATCCCCGCCGCCTGGGCCGCAGCGATGACCTCGTCATCACGGATCGAGCCTCCGGGCTGGACCACCGCGGTCACCCCGGCGTCGAGCAGGACCTGCAGACCATCGGCGAAGGGGAAGAACGCGTCCGAAGCCGCGACGGCGCCCGCTGCGCGATGCCGGTCGCCCGCCAAGGAGTTCGCACGCTCGACCGCCAGCCGGCAGGAGTCCACCCGGTTGACCTGTCCCATCCCCACGCCCACCGACGCGCCGTCGCGAGCGAGCAGGATCGCGTTGGACTTCACCGCCCTGACGGCGCGCCACGCGAAGTCCAGGTCGGCCAGTGCGTCGGCGCTCGCAGCAGGACCTGCCACCAGGGTCCAGTCCTGCGGGGCATCGCCACCGGCATCGATGCGGTCCGCAGCCTGCACCAGCAGACCGCCATCGATGTGCCGCAGTTCGGTGCGGGCACCGTTCGCGCCTGACGCGACGGTCAGCAAGCGGATGTTCTTCTTCTTGGTGAGGATCTCCACAGCCGCGTCCTCGAAGCCCGGCGCGACCACGACCTCCGTGAAGATCGGCGCGATCTGCTCCGCCATGGCCTGCGTGACGATGCCGTTGGCCGCGATCACGCCACCGTAGGCGGACACCGGATCGCACGCGTGCGCCTTCGCATGGGCTGCGGCGAGGTCGTCGCCCACCGCGATGCCGCAGGGGTTGTTGTGCTTCACGATCGCCACCGCCGGGCGACTGTGATCATGCGCTGCCCGCCAGGCGGCGTCGGCGTCCACGTAGTTGTTGTAGCTCATCTCCTTGCCGTGCAGTTGCTCCGCACCGGCCAGGCCGCCCGCCGCGCCCGGCTCCCGGTAGAGCGCGGCCTTCTGGTGCGGGTTCTCTCCGTAGCGCAGCACCTGGTGCCGCACGAACGTGGACCCGAGCACCGCCGGAAAGCCGGACTGCGTGGCTGTGGCATCGGGGACGTAGGTCTCGGCGAACCACCCGGCGACGGCGACGTCGTAGGCAGCGGTGTGCGCGAACGCCGCGGCCGCGAGGGCCTTGCGTGCGCCGAAGGTGAACCCCCCGGACTGCACCGCCGCCAGCACCTCCGGGTACCGCACGGGGTCCACCACGACGGCCACGCTCGGATGGTTCTTGGCCGCCGCACGCACCATGGAGGGCCCGCCGATGTCGATCTGCTCGACGCAGGCGTCGGGTGAGGCACCGGAGGCGACGGTCTCGGAGAACGGGTAGAGGTTCACCACGACCAGTTCGAAGGGCGTGATGTGGAGGTCCGCCAGCTGGGCCACGTGGTCGGACTTGCGAGTGTCCGCCAGGATCCCCGCATGGATGTGCGGGTGCAGCGTCTTGACCCGCCCCTCCAGGCACTCGGGGAAGCCCGTCACCTGCTCGACCGCGGTCACGGGAAGGCCCGCTGCGGCGATCGTCGCCGCAGTCGAACCGGTGGAGACCAGTTCCACGCCCGCAGCGTGGAGGCCCGCAGCGAGCTCGACCAGACCGGTCTTGTCGTAGACCGAGAGCAGGGCGCGACGCACGAGGCGCTGGGAGGCGTCCTCGAGCTGGACATCGGGCAGGGTGGGGTGGGCCATCGGGGTTCTCCTTGCGAGACGGACGGTCACAGCGAGCCGAGTCGGCCCTGCTATGCGTGAAGTCTGCCCCGGGCACCCAGGCGGTCCATGCCCTAGCGATGAATCGGCCGCTCCCCGGTGGTCAGTCCCACCTGCGCCAGTCGCGAACCATGATCAGCCTACCGTGGGGAGCCCTCAGCGGCCTACCCGGACCAGGCGCCCGCTGACAGACCAGCCCGCGTGGGCGAGCCTGCCCACCCACTCGACCAGGAGGGCGCGTTCCACCACCTTGATCCGCTCATGGAGTGACGCCTCATCATCGTCATCCCGCACCTCCACCGTGCCCTGGGCGATGATCGGCCCGGTGTCCACACCGGCATCGACCACATGCACGGTACAGCCCGTCACGCGGACTCCGTAGGCCAAGGCGTCGCGTACGCCGTGCGCACCAGGGAAGCTCGGAAGCAGGGCCGGATGCGTGTTGATCGTGCGGCCGCCCCAGCGTTCCAGGAAGGGGCCACCCAGGATGCGCATGAAGCCCGCGCATACCACCAGATCAGGGTGGAAGGCCGTCACGGTCGCGGCCAGCGCGGCATCCCAGGCGGCGCGGTCCGAAAAGTCCGAGGGTGCCACGACGGCCGTGGCGATCCCGGCTTTCCGTGCATGCTCCAGGCCGCCCGCGGCGGGATTGTCGGTGACGACCGCGACGACGCGCGCGGCGTAGCCCTCGTCCCGCTGCGCCTGCACCAGTGCCGCCAGGTTGGAGCCTGCACCAGAGATCAGCACGACCACGCGGCCGTCTGCCCGCGTGGGCACGGTCTCGCCGGTGGGGGTCATGGGTCGACGTTCAATCACAAAGATCGTCCTCGATAGAGCGGACAGATGGCGGGCACCGGGGCACCGGCGACAGGCCCCCGCCCAGCGAGGAAGCCGGGGTCAGAGGCTCCGAGAATCCCCTGTGGCGCGTGCTCGCCCGGATCGCCGCGGCGGCCACCGAGGCCACCAGTGAGGGCCAGCGCGACCAGAAGGCTGCGGCTGAACACAGCGCTGAAGGCATCATAGGCTCCCCCGGCCAGAACGGACGTGATCGCCGGCTCTCCCACGCTGCCGACCACGAGGCCCCGTCCGCTGTGCACCACGAGCAGCGTGACCGCCACCGCCAGGGCTGCG
>JAATES010000080.1 GCA_015655615.1 Actinomycetales bacterium | reverse complement strand
CTGCGCATCCTGCTGGGCCTGGTCGCGGCCACGTCGGGCAGCGCCACCTTCGGCGGCCAGCGCTACTCGGATCTGCGACAGCCCCTGCACACCGTGGGAGCCGGGCTCGACGCCCAGACCGCACACCCCGGGCGCAGCGCTCTCGATCATCTGCGCTGCTACGCGCCCCTGGCAGGCGCTCGCGAGAGCCGCTGCACAGAACTGCTGGAGATGGTGGGGCTCAGCCATGCCGCCGGACGCCGGATCGGTACGTTCTCGCTCGGGATGCGTCAGCGGCTCTCACTGGCCCTCACACTGCTGGGCGACCCCCAGGTGCTGGTCCTGGACGAGCCGTCGAACGGGCTGGACCCGGAGGGCATGCGGTGGCTCAGGGAACTGCTCCGGCATCTGGCCGGACGGGGCTGCACGGTGCTGGTCTCCAGCCACATGCTGGGAGAAATGCAGCAGACCGTCGACGACGTCGTCATCATCGCGCAGGGGGCGCTTCGCTATGCCTCCACCCTTGCCGACCTGGCCGGACTCGCCACACCCCGGGTGCGGGTCGTCGCTGCCGATGCGGCAGGCCTCGCCGCGCTCGCCCGCCAGCAGCAGTGGACCGTCCAGGCCGATGCCGAGGGCACGGCGCCGCCCGGAGCCGCCACACCGGCAGACCTCACACCGCCACCTGCCCTCGAGCTCGTCGGTGTCCAGGCACGTCAGGTCGGCGCAGCAGCCTTCCGTGCAGGCCTCGAGCTCCACGAGCTCACGGAGGTCGGCCCCGCACTCGAGGACGTGTTCCTCTCCCTGATCAGTCCGGCTGCGCCGAAGGCCCCGGGAGTCAGTTCATGATCCCCCTTCTGGTCAGCGAGTACCGCAAGTTCGTCTCCACCCGGCTGTGGTGGATCCTGCTGCTGGCCATGGCCGCCTACATGGCCTTCGTCTCCGGGTTGCTCGCCCTGGGCGTGGCGCAGGCTCCTGAGGAATTCAACGTCAAGGTCGACGCCGAGGCGCTGGTCACCAGCGTGTACGGAACCGCGACGGCCATCGGCTACGTCTTCCCGGTCATCGTCGGTGCGCTCTCCGTGACGGCCGAGTACCGGTATCATACCATCGTGCCGACCCTCCTGGCCACCCCGGTGCGCTGGCGCGTCACGCTGGCCAAGCTGCTGGGCAGCCTGCCGGTCGGCGTGGCCTTCGCGGTCACGGGCACGCTCGTCTCCACCGCAGTGGGTGCCGGAGTCCTGGCACTGGCCGGGTCTGCGACCTTCCTCGGAGACCCGGCCGTCCTGACGTCCCTGGCCAGGTCCGTGCTCTCGCTGACCATCTGGATCCTCGTCGGCGTGGGCCTCGGCACCCTCCTGCGCCAGCAGGTCATCGTGATCGTGATCGTGCTGGTCTACACCCAGTTCGTCGAGCCGTTGCTGCGCGCGCTGCTGTCCGGGGCGGCCGCGACCACGTCCTCGGCGGTCGGCACCGCCGCGTCGGATGCGACGTCGGGAGCCACCTCGTGGGGGACGCACCTGGCCTCGTTCCTGCCTGGAGCTGCCGGAGAGGCCCTGACCGGCAGCTCGATCTATTCGGCCATCGGATTCGGTCACCTGCTTCCGTGGTGGGCAGGAGCATTGGTCCTGACGGCGTACGCCCTCGCCTTCGCGGGAATCGGCACGTCGCTCGCGGCGCGACGTGACCTCGGCTGAGACCGCGCTTGGCACGGTGATTGGCACGGTGAGTGGCCCCACCCTCGCCACCGGAATCTCCCATGTGTCCGATCTGTGCCCCGCACCGGCCCCAAGGCTCTAGGCTTGGTCGTGAGTACTGTCGATCTCCAGTGAGCAGACCTTTGAAAGAGGGCGATCCGCGCGTGTCACCCCATGCCGAGTCGAAGCCGACCAGCGACGCCAGAACAGTCTTCGGTGCCAATGAGTGGCTGGTCGACGAGTTGTACGAGAAGTACCTCGCCAACAGGGACGACGTCGACCCGGCGTGGTGGGAGTTCTTCGCGAGCTACACACCCGGCGCCCCCTCGCCCGTCGCACCCGTCGTGCCGGAGTCGCCCGCGCCTTCACCAGCACCGCAGGTCGCCGCTGCACCGCAGGTCGCCGCTGCACCGCAGGCACCCGTGGCGGTGACCCCTGGCACCCCTGCGACCACTCCCCCCGACGTCCCCCCGACCCCGACCGCCCAGCCTGCGACGGCCGCCTACGCCCTGGAGGCGACCGAGCACCTCGCCACCGGCAACGACGACCAGGCTCGCGACGACGTGCAGAAGCTGCGCGGGCCGGCCGCGCGGGTGGTCTCCAACATGGAGGCCAGCATCGCGGTGCCCACGGCCACGTCCGTGCGCGCCCTGCCCGCCAAGCTGATGGTGGACAACCGCATCATCGTCAACAACCACCTCTCCCGGGGCCCCGGCGGCAAGATCTCCTTCACGCACCTCATCGGATTCGCCCTCGTGGAGGCGATCCAAGAGGTCCCGGCGATGAACGCCTCCTACACGCTGATCGACGGCAAGCCGGGCATCCTCACGCCCGCCCACGTGAACATCGGGCTTGCCATCGACCTGGCCAAACCCGATGGCACCCGGCAGTTGCTCGTGCCCTCGATCAAGCGCGCCGAGGCCATGGACTTCACGCAGTTCTGGCGAGCCTACGAGGACGTCGTCAAGCGCGCCCGGAAGTCCCAGCTCACCGTCGAGGACTTCGCCGGCACGACCATCTCCCTGACCAACCCCGGCACCATCGGCACCGTCCACTCCGTCCCACGGCTCATGCAGGGCCAGGGAACCATCGTCGGCGTCGGCGCCATGGACTATCCGGCCGAGTTCGCCGGAGCCTCCGATGAACAGCTCGCACGGATGGCCGTCTCGAAGGTGCTCACCCTGACCTCGACCTACGACCACCGGATCATTCAAGGAGCACAGTCGGGTGACTTCCTCAAAGTCCTCGCCGCGAAGCTGCTGGGCCAGGACGGCTTCTACGACCGGGTGTTCCATTCACTGCGCATCCCCTATGAGCCGGTGCGCTGGGTACGCGACAACACCATCGACGCCGAGGCAGAGGCTGCCAAACCCGCTCACATCGCCGAGCTGATCCACGCCTACCGGTCCCGCGGCCATCTGATGGCCGACACCGATCCCCTCACCTACCGGCAGCGCAAGCATCCCGACCTCGACATCCAGACGCACGGCCTGACCCTGTGGGACCTCGAGCGGACCTTCCCGACCGCGGGGTTCGGCGGCACCACGCATGCGACCCTCCGCGACATCCTCGGGCTATTGCGCGACTCGTACTGCCGCACCACCGGTTTCGAGTACATGCACCTGGCCGACCGCAATCAGCGGCAGTGGCTGCAGAAGCAGCTCGAAGCCGGGTATGAGCGCACCCCCCGGGCGGAGCAGCTGCGCATCCTGCGGCGCCTCAACGCCGCGGAGGCCTTCGAGACGTTCCTGCAGACCAAGTTCGTCGGGCAGAAGCGGTTCTCCGTCGAAGGCGGCGAGTCACTGATCCCCCTGCTCGACGCCGTGCTGTCCCGGGCCGCCGAGGCCGGCCTGGACGAGGTCTGCATCGGGATGGCCCACCGGGGCCGCCTCAACGTGCTGGCCAACCTGGCCGGTAAGAGCTACGCCCAGATCTTCAACGAGTTCGAGGGCAACCAGGACCCCCGCTCAGTCCAGGGGTCCGGTGACGTCAAGTACCACCTGGGGACTGAGGGCGAGTTCACGGCCGAGTCCGGGGCGACGACCAAGGTCTATCTGGCCGCGAACCCCTCGCATCTCGAGGCGGTCAACCCGGTGCTCGAGGGCATCGTCCGCGCCAAGCAGGACCGCATCGACCTCGGCGGCGACGGATTCTCCGTGCTGCCCATCCTGGTGCACGGCGATGCCGCGTTCGCCGGGCAGGGAGTGGTCACCGAGACCCTGAACCTGGCCCAACTACGCGGCTACCGCACCGGCGGGACCATCCACGTCATCATCAACAACCAGGTGGGATTCACCACCGGGCCGTCATCGTCGCGATCCACCCTGTACTGCACCGACGTGGCCAAGGGGCTGCAGGTGCCGATCTTCCACGTCAACGGTGACGACCCTGAGGCCGTGGTGCGGGCCGCCGAGCTGGCTTTCGCGTTCCGGGAGCAGTTCGACCGCGACGTCATCATCGATATGGTCTGCTACCGGCGGCGCGGGCACAACGAGGGCGACGATCCCTCCATGACCCAGCCGCTGATGTACAACCTCATCGAGGCCAAGCGCTCGGTCCGCAAGCTGTACACCGAGTCGCTGGTGGGCCGCAAGGACATCACGCCCGAAGAGGCCGACCAGCTCGCCGCCGACTTCCACGCCCAGCTCGAGCGGGTCTTCACCGAGACCCGGGAAGGGGGCTACACGCCACCACCCTCCACCGAGCCGATCGCCGGGCTGGAACGCCCCGAGGCGCAGCGCGAGGACGCCGGTACCATCATCGGCTGGCGCACAGCAGTCGAGGAATCGCTGGTCCACCGCATCGGGCAGGCCCATGTGAGCCCACCTGCCGGATTCACTGTGCACCCCAAGCTCAGCCAGCTGATGGCCAAGCGGGACCGGATGTCACAGCAGGGCGGGATCGACTGGGCCTACGGCGAGCTGCTGGCCTTAGGTTCCCTGCTCGTCGACGGGGTCCCGGTACGGCTGGCAGGGCAGGACTCCCGGCGTGGCACCTTCGTCCAGCGTCATGCGGTGCTGCATGACCGGGAGACCGGCGCAGAGTGGACGCCCCTGCTCTACCTGGCTGCCGACCAGGCCAAATTCTGGGTCTACGACTCGGCTCTGACCGAGTTCGCCGGGCTGGGCTTCGAATACGGCTACTCGGTGGAGCGCCCCGACGCCCTGGTCGTCTGGGAGGCCCAGTTCGGGGACTTCGCCAACGGCGCCCAGACCATCATCGATGAGTTCATATCCTCCGCGGAGCAGAAATGGGGCCAGCACACGTCGCTGGTCATGCTCCTGCCGCACGGCTACGAGGGCCAGGGACCGGACCACTCGTCAGCACGGCTGGAGCGATACCTCCAGCTGTGCGCGGAACAGAACATGACGGTGGCGTTCCCCAGCAACCCGGCCTCCTACTTCCACCTGCTGCGCCGTCAGGCCTATCAGCGGCCTCGGCGTCCCCTGGTGGTGATGACACCCAAATCCATGTTGCGACTCAAACAGGCGACTTCCGAGGTCACCGACTTCACGTCGGGCACGTTCCGCGAGGTCATCGGCGACGAGGCGGCAGCGGCACGCGCCGTGGCGGGAGGGACCGTCGACCGGGTGCTGCTCTGCGCCGGCAAGGTCTTCTACGACCTCGAGGCCAAGCAGTCCGAACTCGGTGATGAGCACACCGCCATCGTCCGACTAGAGCAGCTCTATCCGCTCGTTCCCGGGGCCCTGGATGCAGCCCTGGCACCGTTCGGCGGGGCCGAGCTCGTCTGGGTCCAGGATGAACCCGCCAACCAGGGCGCCTGGCCGTTCCTGGCCTTGAACCTGCCCGAAGCCCTGGGCGGGAGGGCGGTGCGTCCTCTCACCCGCCGCGCGTCGGCGTCTCCGGCCGCCGGCAGCTCGAAGAAACACCTCGCCGAGCAGGCTGCGCTGATCGAGGCGGCCTTCGCACGCTGACGGAGCCGCAAGGCCTCTGGACCACGACACCACACGAGACAGGCGAAGATGAGCATCACTGAGGTGACCGAGCGACGGCTGTGCATCGTAGGCGACGAGCTGGTTGCCGGTGCCGGAGATCCCAAGGCATTGGGCTGGGTGGGCCGGGTCATGTCGCGCACGCATGGGCCCGGCACCACCACGGCCTACGTGCTCGCCGTGCCGGGTGAGACCACCACCGGGCTGTCTGCACGGTGGGAGTCCGAGTCCGGGCGGCGCCTCACAGCTGCCGAACACGTCGACCGGCGCCTCGTGGTGGCACTCGGCCGTGGCGATGCCACGTCCAGCCTGTCCGTCGCGCGGAGCCGGCTGAACCTCGCCAACATCCTCGACGTGGCGGCCGAACAGCAGCTCAGCCCCCTGGTGGTGGGGCCTCCGCCGGGGACAGCCGAGCAGAACGCCCAGCTCACCGACCTCTCGCACGCCTTCGCCGATGTCGCAGGACGCCGCCGGGTCCCCTTCGTCGATCTGGTGACGCCGCTGCGCGATCATGAGCAATGGCTCGGAGACCTGGCACAATCCGGAACCCCCTTGCCCGGGCAGGCCGGGTATGGCCTGATCGCCTGGCTGGTCCTGCACTCCGGTTGGCACCGATGGCTCGGCCTGCCGGAGGACGAGGCCTGACGGTCCCGTGGTGCCAGGACTCCGTCAGGCGACGATCCCGGCGCCGCGCAGCTCCACGGTGAGGTCCTGCGGGTTCGAGGCCGCGGAGCAGGCCTCCTCGTAGGTGATCACGGCGTCACGGACCAGATCGAAGAGATGCTGGTCGAAGGTCTGCATCTTGTAGTACCCGCCCTCCGCGATGAGGTCATGCAAGGGCGGATTCTCATGCGGCGCGATGATCGCCTCAGCGGTCCGGCCGGTGTTGACCATGACCTCGACGACCGCGCGGCGGCCCTGTCCATCCGCCTGCCGGACCAGCCGCTGGGAGACGATCCCCCGCAACGACTGGGCGAGTGCCGTCCGCACCTGGGACTGCTCATAGGGCGGGAAGAAGTCCACCACCCGGTTGATGGTCTCCTGCGCATCGATGGTGTGCAGGGTGGACATCACCAGGTGACCGGTCTCGGCGGCCTGCAGCGCGGCGCGGACGGTCTCCGCATCACGCATCTCTCCGACCAGGATCACGTCGGGATCCTGCCGCATGGCGGCGCGCAGCGCCACGTTGAAGTCAGCGGTGTCGTGACGCACCTCGCGCTGCGACACCAGCGCCTTCTTATCGGTGTGGAGGACCTCGATGGGATCCTCGATGGTCACGATGTTGACCTCGCGGAAGGTGTTGATCAGGTCGACCATCGCGGCCAGCGATGTGGTCTTTCCCGCGCCGGTCGGTCCGGTCACCAGTACCAGGCCGCGCGGCTCCAGCGCCAGCTCGCCCACGACCTCGGGCAGGCCCAGCTCGGCGACGGAGGATGCCCCCTCCGCCACGCGGCGGAACACGATACCCACATATCCGCGTGCTTGGAACGCGTTGACGCGGAACCGTCCCACATTCTCGAGCTGGAAGGCGAAATCCGCCTCATGCGTGTGCTCGAACTCCTCGAAGAACTCATCCGGCAGGACCTCTGTCAGCATCGACATCGTGTCCGTGGGCTGCAGGGCAGGCAGCTGGAGCCTCCGCAGCCGGCCATCGACGCGGAGACTGGGTGCGGACCCGACCTTGCAGTGCAGATCAGAGGCACCCGTCCCCACCAACGCATGCAGCAGCGGGATCACGGACTGGACCTGAGCATTCACGCAGGGCCTATCGGCACCCTGTGCCCGTGCCTTGAACTCGTACGTCCGCGCAGGGTGCTCACGACCGTCCACCGGGTGGGAAGACCGCATCGCAGAGTGTGGGAGAATGGAGCACAACACCGGTGCTCGTGACGATGCACGCCGCTGCCCGCCCGCGTCAGCGCGGCCGCGTCACCGCTCCGGGGAATGATGACCGTGCCGTTCTCATTGATCGGCCAACGACCGACAGGAGACACCGATGAGCAAGCGTGGACGTAAGCGCCGCAGCCGCAAGAGCAACGCCGCCAACCACGGTCGTCGCCCCAACGCCTGAGGCGACATCCAAGGTTTCACGATGAGGGGCCCGGTGGAGATCCACCGGGCCCCTCATCGTGGTACGTGATTGCGGTGGAGGGAGCCTGTCACCAGGCTTCGCCGCGGTCCGATCCGGCATGGCCCAGCCCGGCCTGATCCAGACCCGTACCATCGCGATCGATGCCGCCGTGGTCCCCGCTCATGACGACGTCGTCCGTGCCGGAGTCCGCCGCGCACTCGACCGACTGGAGCCGAGCCAGGACCTTGTCTCGCAAGTGCTGTGGCGCCTGCTCCACGCAGGAGCGGCGCAGCATCCGTCGCACCATCTCCTCTGCGGAGAGTTCCGCGAGGCAGGGGTTGCAACTGGCGATGTGGCTGCGGACCCGCTCCGAGTCGGCCGCCGTCATCTCGGAGTCCAGGTACACGAACAGGTGCTCGTAGACGTGCTCGCACCCGCAGTCGTTCGCCGGGAGCTGCACCCCGTCCGGTTGTCGATCCTCGAGACTCATCGGTTGCCTTCTTCCTCGACCTGCGCGCTCACGCTCGCCGCGGTGGCGGCGGGAGGCCGTGACAGCCCTCGTTCGGCTGCGTAGTCCGAGAGCTGCTCTCGCAGTTGCGCGCGGCCCCGGTGCAGACGCGACATGACCGTCCCGATGGGCGTTCCCATGATCTCGGCGATCTCCTTGTAGGCGAAACCCTCGACATCCGCGAGATAGACCGCCATCCGGCGATCCTCGGGGAGGTCTTGCAGGGCACGCTTCACGTCAGAATCGGGAAGGTGATCCAGGGCATCGGCCTCAGCGGATCGCAGGCCGGAGGACGTGTGCGACGCCGCCCGGGCGATCTGCCAGTCCTCGACGTCCTCAGCCGCCGACTGCCTGGGCTCGCGCTGCTTCTTGCGGTACGTGTTGATGAAGGTGTTCGTCAAGATGCGGTAGAGCCATGCCTTGAGGTTGGTCCCGGGCCGGTACTGGTGGAAGGCCGCGAAAGCCTTGGCGAACGTCTCCTGGACCAAGTCCTCTGCATCGGCCGGATTCCGCGTCATGCGCAGGCCCGCCGAGTACAGCTGGTCGAGATATTGCAATGCGTCGCGCTCAAACCGCGCCCGGCGTTCGTCATCTGCCTCGGCCAGCGGGGCACGGTTCGTCTCCATCACCGGCCAGCCTATCGGCACCTGGCCCGGTCGTGCGCGGGGCGCCAGCGGTGCCCCGGAGTCGAGAACCCAGGCCGCAGCGGCGTCACCCGTACCGCCCGTGGCTGAGACGGGGCGGGCGAGGGGCGGGGACAGGCAGATCACGACAGTGGTAACCATGTCGGCGCGCACTAGATTCCCGGACCCGCTCACGGCCCCGGACCGGCGAGGTGCGCCGTCGGCTGAATTCCCCGTCGCCGGGTCACCAGCACGGCATCGGCGCACTAGGATCGAGTGCAGTATCCGTAAGGCCGGCCAGCATGAGGAGCATGTCGTGGAAATCACCATCGGTATCCAGAACCACCCGCGTGAGATCGTGCTGGAGACCGACGCGCCCGCGGCCGACGTCATCGCGGCTGTCGAGAAGGCGCTCGCTGATTCCACCCCGTTGAGCATCGCGGATGTCAAAGGCAGGCGGGTGCTGGTTCCGGCCGCGGCCTTGGCCTACATCGAGGTCGGCGAGGAGAACCAGCGACGAGTGGGCTTCGGCTCCCTCTGACACCGCAGGTCTCCCGCTGACAGCGAGACCTGGCACGCCCGGAGACCAAACAGGCTAGACTCGCGATGTACAACGGTTGCCCGGTCGTCACAGGCAAGATCCTTCTTGCAGCGTCCCGGTGTGCCGCGTGGCCCGTCACCTGCGTGAGGGCCGCCACGCTGATCACGCCGGGTCGGACTGCATTCGACAATTCACGATCGGCTGCCGACCATCGTCATATGCCCCGACGAGCGCAGGCCTTTGCTCGCGCCGTCCACACCGGCCACCGGCCGACGGGCATGTGCACACGCAGAAGCCAGAGGCATCGTGACGACCACCGACTCCCCCACTCAACCCTCGGCGGGGACGCTCAGCGACCCCGCGACCGATCACCTGCTCACCGAAGCCGGTGCGACATCGAGCGACACCGCCAGTAGCGTGCAGGCAGAGAATCCCTCTTTCGCGGACTTCGACATCTTGCGGAACACCGTGGATTCGCTCGCTGATGCGGGCATCATCTACCCATTCCCCATCCAGGCCATGACCCTGCCTGTCGCGCTGTCCGGCCACGACATCATCGGGCAGGCCAAGACGGGCACCGGAAAGACACTCGGTTTCGGCGTGCCGCTGCTCAACAGGGTGATCGCGCCGGGTGAGGACGGTTACGACTCCCTGGTCGCCCCCGGCAAGCCCCAGGCCCTGGTGATCGTGCCGACCAGGGAACTGGCGGTTCAGGTGGCCACCGACCTGTCCGCGGCGTCCTCCCGCCGTAGCGTGCGCATCGTGCAGCTCTACGGCGGACGCGCCTACGAACCTCAGATCAGCGCGCTGAACAGCGGCGTCGAGGTCGTCGTGGGCACACCGGGCCGGATGATCGACCTGATGAACCAGGGGCACCTGAACCTCAGCCGGGCCGGAATGGTCGTGCTCGACGAGGCCGACGAAATGCTCGACCTCGGGTTCCTCCCCGACGTCGAGAAGCTGCTGAGCCGAACGCCTGCGGTGCGCCAGACCATGCTGTTCTCCGCGACCATGCCCGGCGCGGTGGTCGCCATGGCCCGCCGGTACATGTCGCAGCCCACCCACATCCGCGCCAACGACCCGGATGATGCCGGTGCGACGGTCAAGAACATCAAGCAGGTCATCTACCGTGCCCACGCACTCGACAAGATCGAGGTCCTGGCCCGGATCCTGCAGGCCGAGGACCGCGGCCTGACCATCGTCTTCACCCGGACCAAGCGCACCGCCGCCAAAGTCAGCGACGACCTCACCGAGCGCGGGTTCGCGGCCGGAGCCATCCACGGGGACCTGGGACAGGGTGCCCGCGAGCAGGCGCTGCGGGCCTTCCGCCACGGCAAGATCGACGTCCTGGTGGCCACAGACGTGGCAGCCCGGGGCATCGACGTCGACGACGTCTCTCATGTGATCAACTACCAGTGCCCCGAAGACGAGAAGATCTACCTGCACCGCACCGGCCGCACCGGCCGGGCCGGTCACAAGGGCACCGCCGTGACGTTCGTCGACTGGGACGACGTGCCGCGCTGGGGACTGATCAACAAGGCGCTCGACCTGGGCGTGCCCGAACCGGTGGAGACCTATTCGTCCTCGGAGCACCTTTACTCGGATCTGAACATCCCCGTGGGCACCAAGGGCCGGCTGCCGCGCGGCGCCCGGACCCGCGAAGGCCTCAACGCCGAAGTCCTCGAAGACCTCGGTGAGACGGGCAAGCGGACGGCCGGCCCATCCCGCGGCCGTGGCGATCACCCACGAGACGCGGAACGAGGCCGCCCAGATCGTGGTGCTGGTCATGGCGGGCGGGAGCGCACCCGAACCACTGAGAAGCGTTCCGGTGCACCGTCGGCCACCAGCGGCAGTGCGGCGCAGGGTGAGAAGGCTGCCCGCGGCGCCGGTTCCGACGGCGACCAAGCGCCCGCAGCCCGGCGCAATCGCAACCGTCGCCGAACCCGGGGCGGACGCCCGTCCGGCGGGGCGGCTCCGGAAGCCAGGACATCGGCTGAGTCCGGCGACACGGCCCCCGACTGAGGATGCTCGTCGGCCACTGACGACCCGACCGCCGCCTCACCGGTTCCGCATGGCTCCGGTGGGGCGGCGTCGCCGTCCGGGCATGACTGCCGCGCCGTGGCCGGTCAGGCCGCGGCGATGAAGGCCATGACGGCATCGGCCATCAATTGCACCGCGATGGCCGCCAGCAGCAGTCCGGCGATCCGCGTCACCAAGGTCACTCCGCTGTCGCCCAGCATCTTGTGGATCAGGCCCGCGAATCGCATGGCCAGATACAGGCAGATGTGCACGGCCACCACCGCGCAGGCGATCGCCACCACCTCCCGGCGGTGCCCATCCGATTGCTGGACGAGCACCATCGCCGCCACGATCGCACCGGGTCCCGCCAGCAGCGGGGTTCCGAGCGGCACCAATGCCACGTTCACACCGTTCTCCGAAGCCTCCGGCGAGTCGCTCTTGCCGGTCAGCAACTCCATGGCGACCAGCAACAGCAGCAGCCCACCCGAGGCCTGCAGCGCAGCTAGGGAGATATGCATGTAGTTGAGGATCTGCTGGCCGAACACCGCGAACGCCACGATCACCCCGAACGAGACCGCGATGGCCTGGCGCGCGGCACGGTGGCGTTTCCTGGCCGTCATCGCGCCGGTGAGCGCCAGGAAGATCGGCACGGTCCCCGGCGGATCCATGATCACGAAAAGCGTGATGAAGGCCTCGGCGAAGAGCCGAGTATCCACGATCTCGTTCATATCAGCGCCACTCCATATGCTTGCCGGAGGATCTCGCTCAGCGCTTCCGGTCTGGTGGTGTTCTCTCCCAGCCGGTTCCGCTTCCCGGTTCCGTGGTAGTCGCTCGCACCGGTCACCAGCAGGCCGAGTGATTCCGCCAGCCGGCGCAACCGCTCCCTGGTCGCAGCGTCGTTGTCACGATGATCGACCTCCAGTCCGGCGAGCCCTGCGCTCGTCAGGTCTGCGACAGCGGCATCACTGAGTGTTCTCCCCCGCTGCTCAGCACCGGGATGAGCAATCACGGGGACCCCGCCTGCTGCGCGCACCCCTC
Organism: Actinomycetales bacterium; assembly: GCA_015655615.1. Taxonomy (GTDB): domain Bacteria; phylum Actinomycetota; class Actinomycetes; order Actinomycetales; family Cellulomonadaceae; genus Rarobacter. Next base: position 1,232 of record JAATES010000080.1, on the reverse strand, counting down.
GGATGGCTGCTCGTGCCGGGATCGCGAAATGTGGAACGTAGTAGGGCCCGTCACTGGCCAGGATCGAGGTGAATGCCTCATCCCGGCTCGACACCGAACCACTGGCCACCAGGGCATCGGCGATGTGCGGACGGCCCACCGTCGTACCCGGCGTGGTCCACTCCTGGACGCCGTCCCAGGTGATCGGGTAATCCCGGCCGATCAGGTCGACCATGCTCCGAGCGCGATCCAGCCGCGCGGACCTGACCCGGCTGAGTTGCCCGAGGAGGTCCGGATCGGCAGGATCGAACAGATACGCCAGCAGATGCACGCTGAGCCCGTGATGGACGACCGAGATCTCAGCCCCCCGTACCAGCCTGACCTCCGCGCTCCGCGCCGCCTCCGCGGCCTCGTCCCATCCGGCCGTGGAGTCATGATCCGTGATCGCGACCACGTCGAGTTCCGCGCGGACTGCAGCGGCGATCAGCGCGGTCGGGCTGTCGGTGCCATCGGACACGTTGGTGTGGGCGTGGAGGTCCACGCGGCCCGTGTTCGCCGGGACCCCCTGCCTGGCTTCCCCGGCCCGCGCTGAGTCACCAGAGGCCCTGTTCACCCCACCACTGTACGTTCCATGCCCCTGAACGGGGCGTCTTGCCAGCGTTCGGGAGTATCCCCTCGGACCGCTGAAGCCTCCGACCTCCTCAGTGCGAGCCCGGTTCAGTCACCTCGCGTCGGGGCCGTGCCGTGATGACTCAGAACGGAGTCGTACAGCTGGCGGGACATCATGCGGAGCACGTCTTTCCGATCGTCCCGACACCTCCCAGGCAGCTATGCCACTGTGGTGCTGGCCCGCACTGTCTCGTTCAGGAGGTCTTGATGACCCAGCCACCGGCCGTCGTCTTCGTCCACGGGCTGCGCACCTCGCACGCCATCTGGTCTGACCAGCAGCGACTGCTCATGGAACTGGGTTACCCGTCAATCGCCATCGACCTGCCGGGCCACGGTGTGCGGCGCCAGCGAGCCTTCACGCTGGCAGGTGCCCGAGCCGTGCTCGACGACGCCCTGGCCTCGTTGACTCCCGGACGCCCGGTGCTACTGGCCGGATTATCGCTGGGCGGCTACACCGTGCTGGACTATGCCGCCCGGCGTCCCGGCGCGGCCGTGGGCGTGCTGGCCTGCGCGTGTTCCAGCGATCCGGCGGGCAAGCCGCTGCGAGCCTTCCGGAACCTGACCAGCGGGATCGACCGATTGCG
>JAATES010000169.1 GCA_015655615.1 Actinomycetales bacterium | reverse complement strand
TGGGCTGGGCCAGCTCCTGCCTGCGGCTGCGCCGCGAGGCAAGATCGACGAGGGCGAGTCCGCGATCTCGCCAGGTGTGCTCGCTTGGGCAGACAAAGCCCTGCGTGGCACGGACAGCGTCCGGATCCATGCCGTGGGCATGGTGTACGGCACGCAGAATGCCATCGTCGAGGATCTGTACGACGACAGGTTGACGATCTCAACGGCAATGCTCTCTGAACGGTACTCGGACCTGCCGCAGACCGCCATCGACGCGGCGGTCGCGAGCGAACTCGCGGTAGTCGCGCTGCGCAACCTCGCCGCCAACCTGGTGCGCGCGGCGGGAGCCCGCGAGGACTCGCTGGTCAACGGGTCCCGGGACCGTGCCGCAGAACGCGCCTACGCCGCTTTGGATGCTCCGTTCCGGGACTGGCTCGCCGCTCTCGAACCCGGCGTCGACCTCGACGAAGCCCGGATCGAATGGCATCGCATTGCGGCGCGGATCGTGCGCCGAATCGGAGCCGACCTCGTCGCTGCGGCAGGTCCGGACGCTTGGGTCGGCCGCGAGATCAACGGCCGACGTGTCACCTCGCCGGAGGCGGACGGCTGGTTCCAGTCGGCCGTGTCGGTCGCCCTTCCCACCCCCAGCCGAGCTTCCCTCGACGCTTCGTCCACCAAGGAGGTCACCGCATGAGCAACCAGATCACCACCGAGGCCGAAGCGCCGCCACCGGAGACGTCGGCGATTCGTCCGGGCGACACCGCAGCCTTGGTGTCGCAGCGCGTGTCCGAACTGCAGGAGGGCTATGTCCGAATTGGAAAACCTGGCTCCGATGGCAGGCCGACTCCCGCCTCACGAGCGGCTCTCGCACGATTGCGGCGCGGCCTCGGAAAGCCGCTCGGCGCGATTCCCGAGCTGCTCGAATACGTCATCGTGCCGGGGGATTGGCCGGCGCGCGGCGACGAGCCCACTGCCAAAGAGACAGCGATCTACACGGCACTGACCCTCTATGCCCTGCACCAGCAGTCACAGCCGTATCAGATGCACATCCAGGGACGAGGTTTCGGCACTGCCCTGGGGGGACTGCGCTATGCCGAGGGCCAAGAGAACCCGGGCGTCGTCCGTCGCTTCCAGGCGCTGGGCACCGCGTCGTCGCTCGACGAACTCGTCCAGCACGCCCGCGGCCTCATCACTTTGCTTCGGTCGGCAGATCTGCGAGTCAAACGCGGATTCGACTATGGCAGGTTCGCGCACGATCTCGAGCGTTATCAGTCCCCGGCTCAGGCAGACAGCGTTCGCCTGTCCTGGGGCCGGGACTTCTATCGCGTCACCCACACCACAGCAACGTCTGACACCATCAAGGAGCAGTCATGAGCCGCACCATCGTCGACATCCACGTCCTCCAGACCGTCCCGCCGAGCAACATCAATCGCGACGACACCGGGAGCCCCAAGACGGCGGTCTTCGGTGGGGTGCGCCGGGCGCGGGTGTCCTCTCAGGCATGGAAGAGGGCGACGCGACAGGCCTTCAAGGATCTGCTTGACCGCGGCGATCTGGGCGTGCGCACCAAACGACTCGTCGAGATCGTGGCCAAGCGGATCCTGGAACTCAATCCGGAGCTTTCCGAGAATGCCACCGCGCTGGCTGAGGCCATCGTGGCGTCGACCGGCATCTCGCTGGAGAAGGTCAAGCGCAAGACCAACAAGGCCGAGGTGGAGAACCAAGAGGCGAAGTACCTGGTGTTCCTCTCCGACCTGCAGGTCAACCTGCTTGCGGAGAAGGCGATCGAACTGGCGCCGGATGGCGATGCGGCCGCGATCAAGGGCTTCAAGGGCAAGGCGCTGCTCGACACCGCCAACTCGGTCGACCTCTCGCTCTTCGGCCGCATGGTCGCCGACGTGTCCGATCTGAACGTGGATGCCAGCGCCCAGGTCGCCCATGCCATCTCGGTGCACCAGGTGGACAACGAGTACGACTACTTCACGGCGGTCGACGATGTGAAGAACGCTGCGGAGGACGAGGACGCGGGCGCGGGGATGATCGGAACGGTCGAGTTCAACTCCTCCACGCTCTACCGCTACGCCACGGTCAACATCGACGGACTGCGCAAGAACCTCGGCGACGACCTCGCAACCCGACGAGCGATCGAGGCGTTCGTAAAGGCGTTCGTGGAGTCGATGCCGACCGGCAAGCAGAACACGTTCGCCAATCGCACGCTCCCGGACGCTGTCGTGGTCACCGTGCGCGAGAATCAGCCCATCAACCTGGTGGGCGCGTTCGAGGACCCTGTGGTGCGCACCGAGGATCGCACCCGCCTGCGGATCGCCGCCGAGCGGTTGGCGCACCGTGCCATCGACGTCGAGGACACCCTCGGCCAGGTCCCTGTCGCCACGTGGATCGTGGCATTCGGCGACGCCAAGCTCGGACTGCAGACCCCGGTCGCAGGCAGTGACCGCAAGCTCGATGCCACCTGGGTCGCGCTGCCTGAGCTCTCGCATGCAGTGGGTGCACTGGTTGCGGACAGGCTTGGGGACCCGCAGTGACCGTGCTCGCCCTCCTGCTTGCCGGTCCGCTGCAGGCGTGGGGGAGTGAGAGCCGGTTCACCACGCGGGCCACGGATGATGCCCCGACCAAGTCGGGGATCGTGGGGCTCCTGGCGGCAGCACGAGGACTGCGGCGGACCGATCCGCTGGAGGACCTGGCGAGCCTTCGCTTCGGAGTCCGGGTCGATCAACCGGGTGAGATCCTGCGGGACTTCCAGACCGCGCGATCACTCGATGGTAAGAACTCGATGCCGTTGTCCCAGCGGTTCTACCGCGCGGATGCGCGATACCTCGTCGGGCTGGAGGCCGATCGCGACCTCCTGGAAGGTCTTGTCGAGGCTCTCACTCACCCGGTCTACCCGCTCTACCTGGGCCGGCGCTCCTGCCCGCCCAGCGAGCCCCTGGTCCCGGTGCTGCACGAGGGGTCGCTCGAGCGCCTATTGCTCGACGCACCCTGGCATGCGGCTGAGTGGTGGAAACGACGACTGCGAGATGACCCGGTTCGGGTCGAGTATCGGATCGATGCCGACGGCTGGACCGGAGAACTGCCACGGTTCGAGGGCGAGTTCACGCAGCGTGACGCGCCCATCAGCTTCAATCCTGAGTTCCGCGAATACGGCTGGCGGACGGTCCGGCACGGCTGGATCAACCTCGGTGGGCCCGATGGCCCGCCCCCAGTGACGTCGCGGCACGATCCCCTCGCAGCCATGGAGTGACATGTACCTCTCACGCATTCAGCTCAATCCGCGGCGACGAGAAGCTCGCTGGTTGCTCGCCAGCCCGCAACGGCTCCATGCTGCGGTCCTCGCGGCATTCCCCGACCCGCCCACGGGAGACCTCGATGGAGAGCCCCGGGTGCTCTGGCGCCTCGACACCGATGACGCCGCGACATTGCTCTACGTCGTCAGTCCGGAGCAACCCGATTTCGCCCACCTGGCGGAGCAAGCAGGCTGGCCCACCACAGAACGAGGGACAGTCAAGCACTATGGGCCGTTCCTCGACCGACTGGCAGCCGGTCAGAGGTGGGCCTTCCGGATCACCGCGAACCCCACCCGGTATGTCAAGGACCTGACATCGGGCAAGGCTCGGCGGCTGGGGCATGTGACGGTGGCGCAGCAGGCGGAATGGCTGGCCGCGCGATCGCAGAGTCTCGGATTCTCCCTAGTGTCGGCAGCCGATGACAGCGGCGTCGACGATGGCTCGGCAGTCGAGCCTGCTCCCTTGGCCCTCACGGTGTCGCACCGGGTGACGCATTCGTTCACACGTGAGAATTCCAAGAAGCCGGTCACCTTGACGACGGCGCAGTTCGACGGCGTCCTCGAGATCGCCGATGTCGGCGCCTTCCGCGGTGCCCTCGTCGGTGGGATCGGACCTGCCAAGGCTTATGGGTGCGGACTCATGACGTTGGCCAGGCCTGAGCCGTGAGTAAGGTCCCAGGGTCGCCACCGCCCGATCTTCATGAGCTCACTCGCGCACAGGACCGCATGACGTTTCTCTATCTGGAACGCTGCACGATCCACCGGGAGTCGAACGCGCTCACTGCGGAGGATGAGCGGGGCACGGTTCATATACCGGTGGCGTCTCTGGGGGCACTGCTGCTCGGCCCAGGTACCCGGGTGACGCACCAGGCCATGATGGTGCTGGCCGAGTCCGGGTCGACCGTCGTCTGGGTCGGGGAACGTGGTGTGCGGTACTACGCGCATGGGCGGTCCTTGGCGCGCACCTCCACCTTGCTCCAGGCCCAGGCCGAACTGGTGACCAACAGGTCGTCGCGGCTCCGCGTCGCTCGTGACATGTATGCGATGCGGTTCACGGGCGAGGACGTGTCGGGATTGACCATGCAGCAACTGCGAGGACGGGAGGGGGCCCGGGTCCGGCGGAGCTATCGCGACAATGCCGATCGGTTTGGTGTGAAGTGGGACAAGCGGACATACAACCCGGAAGAGTTCGATGCCGCCGATCCCATCAATCAGGCACTCTCTGCCGCGACGACCGCGTTGTACGGCGTCACGCATGCGGTGATCGTGGCATTTGGCTGCTCCCCTGGGCTGGGGTTCGTCCATACCGGCCACGTGCGGTCCTTTGTCTTCGACATCGCCGACCTGTACAAGGCCGAGTTCGCGATCCCCTGTGCCTTTGAGATCGCGGGCGGCGAGTATCTGGACGTGGCCTCGGAGACGCGCCGGGCCATGCGAGATCGGTTCAGCAGTGGTGCACTGCTGGAACGCTGCGCGCGGGACATCCGCAACCTGCTCCTGGGCTCATCTGGCGATCCTGCCGAGGAGGCCGCTGGCGCGGACGTGGTGATGCTCTGGGACGGTGCGGATCGCGCAGTCGCGGGCGGGACCTCCTATGGGCAGGAGGACTGGTGATCGTCGTCGTGGTCAGTGCCTGTCCGGAGGGACTGAGGGGCCATCTGACTCGGTGGCTGATGGAGGTGTCCGCAGGGGTGTTTGTGGGACACGCGACTGCTCGCGTCCGTGACGAACTGTGGTCGAGGGTCGAGGAGTACATCGGGACAGGGCGGGGCCTGATGATTCACACCGCACCTGGAGAACAGAAGTTCGCTGTCCGTAACTGCGGTCACCACTGGGAGCCCGAGGACTTCGAAGGGATCACCCTGATGCGACGGCCGCCGGGCGGGGAGTCCGCAGACTCTCCTCCGCCTAGAAAGGGATTGAGCAACGCTGGGCGGCGTCGTCGATTCGGTGCGCGGTAGGGCGGTCGTGACGATGGCTCAGTGGGAGTGGGTGGAACGAAGTGATGCCGCCGGTGGGTGCTTCTAGGTATTGTTGCTGGTCAGCAAGTGTCGTCTCCCTGCTTGCAGGGATGATCCGTCGTCGCGGTCGGGCTCCGAAATGCACAACGCGTCGTCTCCCTGCTTGCAGGGATGATCCGTCGTCGCGGTCGGGCTCCGAAATGCACAACGCGTCGTCTCCCTGCTTGCAGGGATGATCCG
>JAATES010000178.1 GCA_015655615.1 Actinomycetales bacterium | reverse complement strand
TCGACCGCCATGTCGTGACCAGCTCGTCGGTGTCCGGATCCGGGCCATTCGCACGGAGCTGCCCCAGCCCACGCAGCACGGCGTCGAGGTACGCCTGCTGGATGTCGAGGGCGGTGCGGGTGGTGCCATCGCGCAGCACCAGCGGCTGGTGCAGCGTCAGGTCGCGGCTGACCCGGTGCACCGCGTCGACAGGGTCCGCCAGGCGCAACGCGGACAGCTCCTCCCGTACGCCGTCCAGTGCGTCCAGGTGCTCGAGCAGCCACAGGACGACCGAGGTGGTCCCCAGCTTCAGGTACGTCGCCACCTGGAAGAGGTTGGCATCTCCCCCGATCAGATGCAGCCGCCGCCAGCGGTCGCGATCCGCATGCGGCTCGTCACGGGTGTTGATGATCGGCCGGCGCAGGGTGGTCTCCAGCCCGACCTCAGCCTCCATGTAGTCCGCGCGCTGCGAGAGCTGGAATCCTGCCTGCGCGCCGGTGGGACCCAGGCCCACCCGGCCGGCACCGGCGAAGACCTGCCTGGTCACGAGGAAGGCTGTCAGCAGTTCGACGATGGTGGCGAAGGGCACGGACCGGTCCACCAGGTAGTTCTCGTGCGTGCCGTAGCTGGCCCCTTTGCCGTCGACGTTGTTCTTGTACACCGACAGCTCATTCCCGCAGAGCCGGGATGCCTCATGGCTGGCTCGTAGCATGACCCGCTCTCCGGCTGCGTCCCATCGCACCGCGTCGAGAGGGTTGGTGACCTCGGGCGAGGAATACTCAGGGTGAGCGTGGTCGACATAGAGTCGTGCGCCGTTGCGCAGGATGACATTCACCGCGCCGGGGTCGTCATAGGTCTCGTGGCGAGCGCGCGCCACCTGGACCACATCGTCCCCGATCTGTCCGCCACGGGAAGCCGATACGGCCGGACCGGCGGGGGCAGCGTGATCGGGGTCGTCCGTGAGGAGGCTGGGGTGGGCGGCCGCACGGTGCAGATGGAAACCTCGGGCATCCATCAGGGGATCCTCATCGAGGTAATCCCACCGGGTACGGGCCTGCGGCGTGTCCTCCAGCGCCTTGTAGGCGAGCACCACCTGACTGGACATCAGCATCGGGTTGGCATACGGACTCCCTTGCTGGAGGATCCCGTATTCGGTCTCGATTCCCATCACTCGTCGCACGCTCACCACACCACCCTAGCGGGGGGCCCCGAGCACCTCCGGTGGCAGACAGGACGCCAGCACGCGCGTGCTGTGCGGGCCCAGCCCGAGCATCACCGCCTCCTGTAGGTCCGCCAGGGTGTCGATGTCACGTCGCAATGAGCGAGGTGCGTCCAGGACCACGTGGCCGAGGGCCTCATGGGCGGCTCGCGAGTCTACTCCGAATCGAGGGATCAACGGCGCTCGGCCACCCCCCGGCGTCGGGACAGTTGCCTCGGGGGTGGCCATGAGCATCGCGGTTCCCGTGCCCTCGGCATCGGGGAGAACCGCTCGCCGGTGAGCGGCGGCCTCCGAAAGCAATCGGCGCAGCGCCTCAGGGTCCAGGGTGGGCAGATCTGCCGTGACCACCACCACGCCGTGATGCGGAAAACTCCGGGACGCCAGCCGATCTGCTTGCCGGATTGCACGGTTGAGCGGGTCAGCCGCAACGGCCGCCTCATCGGGATCTGTGCCCTCTCCTGCGTCCTCGGCCACGATCCGCACCCCCGGTGTCCTAAGGTCCCGCGCCACCTGATCGCAGGAGGTCACGACCAGGACCTCTGCCACAGGCTCGGCGGCCACCAGCGCCGCCACGGTGTCCTTCGCGAAAGCGCGGGCCAATGCCTCCCGGGTGGCCGCACGTCGCCCGCCCTCCGATACGCAGGCGGGCGATCCCAGTCTGCTCTTGGCAAGGGGCCCGCCTTTGATCGGTACGATCGCGATCCACCGAAGATCGGCGGGCACCGCGGGCAAGATCGACATGACAGCATTCTGGCACTGCAGGGGCTCCCCCGTAGCGGTCCAGACCCACGTCATCTTCCGGACACATGTCGGCATTAAGCTGAGTGCGGGTCCCGCGACCATATGACTTTCCGCGGTGGCTGCCCCTCGACTGAGCAGCGGATCCTCGTTCGTGACCACAATCGTCGTCGCATCCGAAGGACTCCCATGCGCCCCACCCTTCATCCCGGCCGACCCTCCGGCGACCAGTCGACCACATCTCTCTTCGACGCACTCGAACGGGCGGAGGCCCACGCCTCGCTGACCGGTGCCGACGCCGCCGTGCTGATGACGGCTCGCGGCGCGGAGCTGGACCGGTTGCTCGAACTCGCATCGGACCTTCGCGACCAGGGACTGCGGGCCCGTGGCCAGGCCGGAATCGTCACCTACTCGCGCAAGGTGTTCGTACCGGTCACCACGTTGTGCCGGGATCGCTGCCATTACTGCGTCTTCGTGGACACCCCTGGCCAGCTCGCTGCGCACGGCAAGGCTCCTTACCTCACCCCTGATCAGGTCGTGGCGACAGCAGAGGCAGGCGCTGCCGCCGGCTGCAAAGAGGTGCTCTTCACCCTGGGCGACCGCCCGGAGGAACGCTGGCCCAGCGCGGCCGCGTGGCTCGACGAGCACGGCTATGCCTCCACCGTCGACTATCTGCGAGCACTGGGCGAGCTGGTGATCGCCGAGACCGGCCTGCTGCCCCATATGAATCCGGGAGTCATGACCTGGCGGGAGATGCAGGTGCTGCGTCCGGTCTCACCGTCCATGGGCATGATGCTGGAGACCGTCGCGACCCGGCTCTGGGACCAGCCGGGAGGGGTGCATTTCGGATCCCCGGACAAGGACCCGGTGGTACGGCTTCGCGCGCTGGAGGATGCCGGTAGCTCCTGCATCCCCTTCAGCACGGGTGTGCTCCTGGGCATCGGCGAGAGCCTCGAGGAACGCGCGCAGGCCCTCTTCTCGTTGCGTGCGATCCAGGAGAGGTTCGGCCACCTCCAGGAGGTCATCGTGCAGAATCTTCGAGTCAAGCCCGCCACAGCGATGCAGAACGAGCGTGACCTCGAACTCGAGGACTATGCGGCGTCCATCGCCGTCGCCCGGCTGGTGATGGGGCCGGACATGACCATCCAGGCGCCACCGAACCTCTCCGCGCCGGGAGATCTGTCACTGCTGCTCGCCGCAGGTGTGGATGACTGGGGTGGCGTGAGCCCGCTGACGCCCGATCACGTCAATCCCGAACGCCCCTGGCCGCATCTGGACGCCCTGGCCGACCTCACCGCCAGTAGCGGCTTCACACTGACCGAGCGCCTCACCGCTCACCCGCAGTACGTCCGCGAGGCCGGGACGTGGATCGACCCTCGACTGCACCGTGCCGTGACCCGACTGGCGCACCCGGTCACCGGACTGGCAGCCGTCGGATCCGGCGCCGTCGGCACGGACCACACCGGCGGCGGTGCACACCTGCATCTGCAAGCGCCCCTCACCCAGTCGCGCTCCCCCGAGCGACTGGATCCAGGCGTCGCCGCGCTGCTGGACCGGGCAGCGCAGCATCCTGCCGGGCTGAGCGACCAGGACTACCAGGACGCCCTGACCTGGCGGGGACCGGCACTGACCGCCCTGACCGGCCTGGCTGACGCGCTGCGCGAGGAAGCCGTCGGCGACGTCCTCACCTTCGTGGCGAATCGCAACATCGACTCCACCTCCTTCCGAGTCGATCGCCCAGCGGCACCTCAGACGTGGGGTTCTCGCCCCGCTCTCAGCGACGGTCGGCTCTCGGAACTCGCAGCCGAGGCGTGGCAGCGGTGGGCCACCGAGATCTGCCTGCAAGGAGCGCCGCCTCCCGCGGCGGGCCCGGACGCCTACGGCGAAATCGTGCGTGCCCTCCGTGCGGGCGCCGCGGATCTCCACGTCCATGCCTTCCGCCCGCCGGAGCTCATCGACGGAGCGCGCCGGGCGGGCCTCAGCCTGGGGGACCACCTGCAGCTGCTCCGCGAGGCGGGTCTGCGCAGCGTGCCCGGAACCGTGGCGTTGATCCTCGACGACGGCGTTCGCTCTCGCCTCGCCGGCGGCGCATCGCTCAGCAGTGACCTCTGGGAGGAGACCATCCGCGGGGCACATCGGGCGGGGTTGCGCTCCACCGCCACGATCGTCTACGGCCACGTCGAGACTCCTGCCGACGTGGTCGCCCATCTGGGGCGGCTGCGCCGTCTCCAGGAAGAGACAGGTGGCTTCACCGAGCTGATCCCCATGCCGTACAGCTCCACCGGTCCCGGTGATCCCTTGGGGCTGGGTCCTGACCTCGACACCAGTCGCGCACTCCATGCGGTGGCGCGGCTCATGCTCCACGGCCGGATCAGCCATATCCAGGCAGCGTGGACCCGTCTCGGGATGAACGGCGCCACTCAGGTCTTGCGATCCGGTGCGGACGATGCCGGAGGGCTGTTGTTCGGAGGGGGCCTGGAACCGTTTGCCGGAGCGGAGGCGGGCCGGGAGCTCTCGGTGCCCGATCTGGCGCAGATCGCCGCCGAGCTGGGGAGGACCCTGCAGCAGCGCATGACCGACTATTCGCGGCCGACCACCGAGCGAGAGACGGCTCTGTCCAGCCTGCACCGCCCCGCTGGACCGCTGGTCCGGGCGGTCAGACGTCCCCTCCCGCGCGGTGCGGCCGCGCGATGACCAGACCGCAGACCGGCCCGGGAGAGACGGACGTCGCCATCGTCGGTGCCGGATTCGCCGGCTTGGCCATGGCCCTGGAACTCCAAGCCCGGGACCGACACGACTTCGTCGTCCTGGAGCGTGCCGATCAGCCCGGTGGCACCTGGCGCGACAACGTGTACCCCGGGGTGGCCTGTGATGTGCCTGCACCCCTCTACTCGTTGGCACGGCGCCCCCACTCCCAGTGGTCCCGCGAATATGCTCCCGGTGCAGAGATCCAGGACTACCTGCGAGGTGTCGCAGCAGAGCCGGCTCTCGCATCCCATATGCGTTACGGGACCGGACTCACGGCGGCTCGGTGGTCCGCGGACGATCAGCGCTGGCACCTGGACACGACCACCGGTCCGTTGCGCTGCAGGGTGCTGGTGATGTGCGCTGGACGACTCACGGAGCCACGGCTCCCAGCGATCGCCGGCCTCGATTCGTTCCCGGGCGTGGTCGTGCACTCCGCACGGTGGCGCAAGGACATCACCGTGACCGGACTGCGTGTCGGCCTGGTGGGCAGCGGCGCCTCGGCCCTTCAGCTTGCCCCGGCACTCGCCAGGGACTCGGCCAGCCTGGTCGTCTTCCAGCGTTCCGCGCCCTGGGTTCTGGACCGCCCCGAGCGGGAGTACTCCGACGTCGACAGGACCCGGCTCGCAGATCCTGCCGGTCACGCACTGGCCCGCTCCACGCTCTACGACCATCAGGAGTCACTCTTCGACGGCCGGATCAGTGCCTCGGACTCCCTCCAGACCCTTCGAGACTCGGCTTCGGCCCACCTCAGCCGGTCCGTCCGGGATCCCCGATTGAGAGCCCAGCTGACCCCTGCGGATGCTCCCGGATGCCGCCGACTGGTGTTCTCGCACTCCTATTACGGGCTCCTGGACAGCGGTGCGATCCGGTTGGAGCCCTCGGCGTTGGGCGAAGTGGCAGGTTCGACGGCGTTCGGAGAGTCCGGGACCGGCTACGAGCTGGATCTCCTCGTATTGGCCACGGGCTTCGAGACCCGGGAACAGCCCTATGCCCGGATCGTCACCGGTCGCCGCGGTACCACGCTGGCCGAGCGCTGGTCGACCGGACTACATGCCGTCGGAAGTGTCGCCATACCGGAATTTCCCAACATGTTCGTCATCAATGGTCCCCAAGCAACCCTGGCGCACAACTCCTCCTTGCTGACCATCGAAGCCCAGGTCGACGTCGTGATGCAGGCCCTCACCGACATGGACCACCGGCACGGGGTGCTGGAGGCCACCGAACTGGCCGCACGGCGGGACCGGGATGCGCTCCTGGAGCGCACC
>JAATES010000147.1 GCA_015655615.1 Actinomycetales bacterium | reverse complement strand
TTCTCGTCTCGTTCACCGTCGCCATGCTGGTCACTCTGCTGGGGACGCCACTGTTCATCCGGTTCCTGGTCAAGAACCAGTACGGGCAGTTCATCCGGCAGGACGGGCCGGCCGCTCACCTCACCAAGCGCGGGACTCCGACGATGGGCGGGGTCATCATCATCGCCGCGACCATTCTCGGCTGGCTCGCCTCCACCATGGTGATGGGCCGATTGCCGGCGATCTCAGCCGTGTTGGTGATCGGATTGATGACCGGCCTGGGAATCGTGGGGTTCCTGGATGATTTCATCAAGATCCGCAAGGAGCGCAGCCTGGGATTGTCCGCCCGGTGGAAGGTCGTGGGACAGGGGGTCGTCGGGATCCTGTTCACGGTGCTGGCCCTGCGGTTCCCCGACGCCGCCGGAAGGACTCCGGCATCCATGAACATCTCCTTCCTGCGGGACACGTCTGTCGACCTGGCCTTCGCGGGGACAGCGGTGGGCATCCTGCTCTTCATCGTCTGGGCGAACTTCCTGATCACCGCATGGTCGAACGGCGTGAACCTCACCGATGGGCTCGATGGCCTGGCGACCGGCGCGTCGGTCATGGTCTTCGGTGCCTACGTCCTGGTCGGGGTGTGGCAGTTGAACCAGAACTGTCAGCTGCCAGGAGCCATCGCGTCGCGATGCTACGACGTGCGCGATCCCAAGGACCTGACCATCGTGGCGGCGGCGATCGCTGGAGCGTGCGTGGGATTCCTGTGGTGGAACGGCAGTCCCGCGAAGATCTTCATGGGGGACACCGGCTCGCTGGCGCTCGGCGGTGCGCTCGCCGGCCTGTCCATCTTGTCCCGCACCGAACTGCTCGCCGCCATCATCGGGGGTCTGTTCGTGATCATCGTGCTGTCGGACGTGATCCAGATCGGGTTCTTCAAGGCCACGGGGCGGCGGGTCTTCAAGATGGCGCCGTTGCACCACCATTTCGAGCTGTCGGGGTGGCCCGAGATCATGATCGTCATCCGGTTCTGGATCATCGCAGGGTTGCTGGCGGCGCTCGGTCTCGGCGTCTTCTACGCCCAATGGGTCGTGTCCTGATGCCGGAACCGCTGGATCTCGGGGCCGCTCGCGTGGTGGTGGCCGGCCTGGGAGTGACCGGGCAGGCAGTACGGGACGCGCTGTCCCCCCGGGTTCGCTCAGTGCTCACCGTGGACGTGCATGACGGCGCCGACGTGCACGAGTCCGGTGCCGTCGACCTCGGCGCCACTGACCTGGTGGTGGCGTCCCCGGGGTGGCACCCCGACACCGATCTCTTCGTCGCGGCCGCTGCTCGCGGCATCCCGGTGTGGAGTGAGGTGGAACTCGCGTGGCGACTGCGGACGGCCACCACCCGCACGGGTAGTCCTGCTCCCTGGCTGGCCGTGACCGGCACGAACGGCAAGACCACCACGGTCGAGATGCTGGAGGCGATCCTGCTGGCGGGCGGCGAACGGGCCCGTGCGGTCGGCAACGTCGGGCGTCCGCTGGTCACGGCCGCGCTTGATCCGGATCTCGATGTCCTGGCCCTGGAACTGTCCAGTTACCAGCTGCACTTCACCTCGTCGATGTCGGCCGAGGCGGCCGCCGTCCTGAACATCGCACCTGACCATCTGGACTGGCATGGCACCTTCGCTGCGTATGCGGCAGACAAGGCGAAGGTCTTCGAGCGGGTGCAACGCGCCTGCGTCTACCCCGTGGGTGACGAGGTCGTGGAGCCGCTCGTGCGCCAGGCCGACGTCCGCGAAGGCGCGCGTGCGGTGGGATTCTCGCTGGGAGCACCGGAGCCGGGCCAGCTGGGTCTGGTGGCGGACCTGCTGGTCGACCGTGCGTTCCACGCCGATCCCGCCGTGCCGGACCGGCACCGCCATGCGGAGGAGATCGCCACCATGGCCGACCTCTTGCACCTGGCCGGTCCGGACGGCCAGGTTCCGGCGCACACGGTTCGCAACGCGCTCGCTGCCGGCGCACTGGCGCGGGCTCATGGAGTCGGCCCTGCTGAGGTCCGCGAGGGTCTGCGGCACTTCCAGACGGGACGGCACCGGATCGAGCAGATCGCCGACATCGCGGCAGTGGCCTATGTGGACGATTCCAAGGCGACCAATGCGCATGCAGCTCAAGCATCGCTGGCGGCCTTCCGTGCCGGCACCGTGGTGTGGATCGCTGGCGGACTAGCCAAGGGCGCCACCTTCGACTCGCTCGTGACAGCCGTGCGAGGCCAATTGCGTGCGGTCGTCGTGATCGGCCGGGACTCCACGGTGTTGCGGGAGGCACTTGACCGACACGCGCGCGATATCCGCGTCGTCGTGATCGATCCCAGCGAGACTGAGACCGTGATGGAACGCGCGGTCGACCAAGCCACCCGCGTGGCACAGCCGGGTGACACCGTGCTGCTGGCCCCAGCCGCGGCCTCGATGGACCAGTTCCGGTCCTATGCGGAGCGCGGCGATGCGTTCGTCACGGCAGTTCGGAACCTTCCGGGCTTCGCCGCGGCGGACGCCTGATGAGCCTGGGTACTAGTCGGCGTCCTGTCGCGCGACGCTCGGATGTCGCGGGATCCGCGAAGCGGCCGGGTCCG
>JAATES010000024.1 GCA_015655615.1 Actinomycetales bacterium | reverse complement strand
GAAGGCGGCCGGAACCGCGATCTGCAAGGCCGTGAGAATGCTCGGCACGGCGGCGATCAGCCGCACCTTGCGCAGTTGCGTGAAGCGTCCACCACCGTAGACCGCGACCACGTCGACGCTGGCCGGGTCGGCGGCCTTGAATCCGAGCAGAGCCCCGACCACGGTGGTGAAGAAGCAGCTCAGTGCCGCCAGGAAGACGGCGGTCCCCGCTGGATCACCTGGCGCCGGGGACGGCATGATGATGCTGACCAGCATGCCGATCGCGATGATCGGCAGGCAGTAGCTGATGATCGCGAGCTGCGTGACGGCACCCTCGAGCCGGGGGACGACCAGCACCAGAGCCGAGAGCAGCAGCGCGAGACCGTTGCCCCACAGGAATCCCAGGCCCGCCTCGGTGACGGTCACAGAGAAGTTGCGCTGGTAGAACTCCCAGCCGTCCTTGCCCCACTGCTGGACCACCTGCCATGGAGTCGGAATCGCCTGGGCATCGCCGGGCCCCACGCTCCCCAGCACCGTTTCGGCCAAGACCCACCACAGCAGGACCAGCCCGACAGCGCCCAGGAGCCCGATCGCCCACGGCGGCAGGGACCTGCGGCGTCTGGTCGCCTCCACCTGCTACGCCTCGACGTCCGTGCTCTCAGCGCCGAACAGCAGCTCTGAGGCGTGGTCCACGTAGGCATGGAACTCGGGGGTGCGCTGCATCTCGGGCAGGCGGGGCCGGGGAAGATCGATGTCCATGACCTCTTTGACCCGCCCGGGCCTGGCGCTCATCACGGCCACCTGGTCCGAGAGGAAGATCGCCTCGGCGATGCCATGGGTCACCAGCAGCGTGGTAGCAGGCTTCTCGGTCCAGATGCGCAGCAGTTCGAGGTTCAGACGCTGGCGAGTCATGTCGTCGAGCGCCCCGAAGGGCTCATCGAGCAGCAGCACCGAGGGACGTAGCACCAGCGATCGCGCAATGGACACCCGCTGGCGCTTGCCACCGGACAGCTGCGCGGGCTTTGCCTTCTCAAAACCCTCCAGCCCGACCAGCGCGATCAGCTCGGAGATGTACGAGTCGTCCACCGGCAGACCTGCGACCTCGAAGGGCAGGCGGATGTTCGTCGTGACGCTGCGCCAGGGAAGCAGCGCCGCATCCTGGAAGGCGATGCCGAGCTGGTGCGAGTCGCGCAGTTCACAGGGTGTGCGCCCGTCCACACGGGACTCTCCCGCCGTCGCGGTCTCCAGACCGGCGAGGATGCGCAGGATCGTCGACTTTCCGCAGCCCGACGGTCCCAGCAGGGACAGGAAGCTGCCCTGCTCGGTATGGAGGTCCACGCCCTGCAGGGCGGTAACGCTTCGTGACCCCATGCGGAACACTTTGCTCAGGCCTGCGATCTGAATGCCGGTACCCGTCGCCGGAGGCGGCGCCGATTCGCTCGGCGCCGCCTCCGCGGGGTCATCCGTGTGTGGGAGGTTCACCCGATGCCTAGCCTGCGTAGTTCTTGAGGTCGGGGTTCTCGGCGTAGACCTCGTCCAGCAGCGAGGTGTCGAAGAGCTGGTATTCGGAGACCGTGATGCCCGCGCCGGCCAGGCTCGCGATGGTCTCCTTCTTCAAGGCGTCGCTGATGGTGAACAGCCCATTGGCCTCGGTGTCAGCTGAGGTCACCAGGTCGATCTGGGCGGTCGCGGACTGCAACTCGGTGGCCGCGTCGAGGTTCTGATCCTTGCCATAGCTGGCGATGTCGAGGTCCACACCGCCCTTCGGGTCCTTGATCGCATCCGTCCATCCCTTGATCTCCGCGACCAGGAACGCCTTGAGCTTCTCCCGGTCGTTGGCGATCGACTCGTCGGTGACCGTGACGGTCTCGGCGACGAACGGCAGGCCGTTGTCGGCGAACGGCAGGTTGGTCACCTCGTTCCCACCGTTCGCGACCGTGATCGACTCATTGGTCAGGTAGGCGACGAAACCGTCGACCTCACCGTTGACCAGCACGGAGGGATCATATTGCACCGGGACGATCGTGACCTCGGACTCATCGATGTCAT
>JAATES010000246.1 GCA_015655615.1 Actinomycetales bacterium | reverse complement strand
TACAAGAGGATCCGGCGGCTCACCTTCGAGACCACGTTGCCCAAGACCATCTCGGAGAAGATCCGCCGGGTGGAGCTGCGCCGACGTGAGGCCTTGCTCTACGCCGGGCTGCCGGCCGGCCAGAGCACTCCGGCAGGAGAGTTCCGGGGCTGACTGCGCGTCAGCCGACCGCCAGCTGCCGTCTCACATGCGAACGCGCATGGTCGACGGCTGGTTCGAGGCCCTCGAACAGGTGGTTCGGGTGGCGCAGCGAGTCGATGACCCCGAGTCGGGTGAGCAACGTCAGGTGCTCACGCTGGACGCCTTTGATCAGCACCGTCACTCCACGTTGCTCCAGTGTCGTGACCAGTTCCGAGAGCGTGTGCGCGCCGGTGGCGTCGAGGAGTTGCAGCTGCGACAGCCGGAGGATCACGACGTCCAGCCCGCGATGCGCCTGCACCCGTTCCAGAATCCGGTCGGCTGCGCCGAAGAACAACGACCCGTCGATGCGGAACACCGCGATCCGCTCGTCGCCGGCCACCGGGGTGCCCGCGAGCTCCTCGCGGTGCACCCCGCTGGCACGACTGAGGGCGCGGAGCGAGAAGAACGCCGCCACGGCGATTCCGATGCCCACGGCGACGATCAGGTCGAACGACACGGTGATGACGGCGGTGACCACGAACACGGTGGCCGCTGAGCGGGTCGATCCCATGACCTGCTTGATGATCCGGGGGGAGACCATGCGCGCTGCCGTGACCATGAGCACCCCGGACAGGGTGGCGAGGGGGATGTCCGACACGATGTTCGCGGCGAGGTAGACCACGGCGAGCAGCCCGATGGCATGGACGATGGCCGCGAGCCGGGTCCGGGCGCCAGAGCGAACGTTGACCGCGGTGCGCGCGATGGCCCCGGTGGCAGGCATGCCGCCGAAGAGCCCGGAGGCGAGGGACGCGAGGCCCTGCCCGACTAGCTCCCGGTCGGCGTTGTACGGGCCGGTGTCTGACATCGATGAGGCCACGCGTGCCGACAGGAGCGATTCGATGGCCGCCAGCGCAGCGACGGCGCACGCTGGCCCGGCCAGATCCGACAATGTGTCCAGACCGAGGTTCGGCAGGGACGGCGAGGGCAGGGACGTCGGGAGTTGTCCGATCACGTCGAGCGGACTGCCCAGCAGGACGACGACGACCGTGACCACGGCGATGGCGACGAAAGATCCCGGGATGCGTGGTGCCACCCGGCTCAGCACGAGCATCACCGCGGCGACGGCGAGCACCACGACCAACGGTCCCAGCGCATCCTGCCAGCGGGCGGCGGCGACCGACTCGACCGCGGCCACGAGGGCGTTGGTGTCGTGCCCGGCCGCACTGACGCCGACGGCTGCGGGCACCTGCTGCATGAAGATGATGATGCCGATGCCGACGGTGAAGCCCTCGATGACGGGCCAGGGAAGATAGCTCACCGTGCGCCCTAGCCGGAGAACGCCGGCGAGGACCACCAGGACCCCCGCCATGATGCTGACCACCGCGACGGCGCCCACGCCGTGACTCACGACGATCGGGGCCAGCACCACCACCATGGCCCCGGTGGGGCCTGAGACCTGCACGGGGGAACCGCCGAAGACTGCGGCGACCAGCCCCGCCACGATGGCGGTGACGAGGCCCGCCGCGGCCCCGACCCCGGAGCTGACGCCGAAGGCGAGAGCCAGGGGAAGCGCGACGATGCCCACGGTGATCCCGGCCAGGAGGTCGATCTGCCAGGTCGTGCGTACCAGCGCATAGTCGCTGCGTCCTGGTAGGAGGCCCTGCATCGATGCCCAGTGCTGCTTCACCGTGGTGACCTGATGCCCAAGATCCGGTACGGACTCCAGCGCATACTCACACGTGTTCCTGACTGTGCTCGACCGGTCCGGACGGCAGCGCAAGGCTAGCTGCCGTCCGGGTTTCGGGATCATTCTACCGGGTGGGGTCCGGACCGCGGTCAGGCTCCGCCGGGCGGTCAGATCCGCAAGCGGAGCCGGCGCGTAGGAGCGGTGCGGGCTCAGTCGCGGAAGGTCTCGATCTTGGCACCGAGCTCGACCAGGCGTTCCTGGAGCTGCTCATAGCCACGGGCGATGATGTCGACGTTCCGCAGCACCGATTCCCCACGAGCCGCCAGCATGGCGAGCAGGATCACCACGGCAGGGCGCAGGGCGGGCGGGCAGATGACCTCGGAGCCCACCCAGTGTGTCGGCCCCGAGATGTCGAGCCGGTGGGCGTCGAGCAGGCGGACGTCGGCACCGAGGCGCGTGAGATCGGTGAGGTGGATGGCGCGGTTCTCATAGACCCAGTCGTGGATGAGGGTCTTGCCCTCCGCGCAGGCGGCGATCACGGCGAAGAAGGGCAGGTTGTCGATGTTGAGGCCGGGGAACGGCATCGGGTGGATCTTGTCGTGCGGGGCGTGGAGCTCGCTGGGGTGCACGGTCACGTCCACCAGGCGGGTGCGGCCGTTGCGGGACAAGTACTCGGATGTCAGGGAGTACCGCAGTCCCATCTCCGAGAGCGTGGCGAGTTCGATCTCCATGAACTCGATCGGGACCCGCGTCACCGTGATCTCGGAGTTCGTCACGATGCCCGCGGTCAGCAGGCTCATCGCCTCGACGGGGTCCTCCGACACGACGTATTCGACGTCCCGGTCGATGACGGACACCCCGTGGATGCGCAGGGTCGTGGTGCCGATCCCCTCGACCACGACGCCCAGCAGCTCCAGGTAGAAGCAGAGGTCCTGCACCATGTAGTTGGGGCTCGCATTGCGGATCGTCGTGGTGCCGTCGTGGCGGGCGGCGGCCATGATGGCGTTCTCGGTGACGGTGTCGCCGCGTTCGGTGAGCACCACCGTGAGGTCGCTGCTGACGGCCTTCTGCGCGGTCGCGTTGTAGTGCCCTGAGGTAGCGGTGACGTCCAGGCCGAAGGGGCGCAATGCGATCAGGTGGGGCTCGATGGTCCGGATTCCGAGGTCGCACCCGCCCGCGTAGGGCAGCTGGAACTCGGGCAGTCGGCTCAGGAGCGGGCCGAAGAACATGATGACCGACCGGGTGCGGCGGGCCGCGTCGGCGTCGATATGCGTCATGTCGATGGTGTCCGGCACCCGGATGGTGAGGTCGTGCCCGTCATCGGACCACTGGGCGCTCGCTCCGATGCTGCGCAGCACGGCCACGATCCGCTCCACCTCGACGATGCGTGCGACATTGCGCAGCACCGTGGTCCCGCGGTTGAGCAGGGAGGCGCACAGCAGCGCCACGGCGGCATTCTTGGACGAGTTGACCTCGATGGAGCCGGAGAGCGGCTGTCCCCCGGTCACACGCAGATGTGAGTGCCGCGGAGGGCCGACCGAGATGATCTCGGAGTCGAGCGCTGCGCTGACGCGCGTGAGCATCTCGAAGGACACATTTTGCGCACCCTGTTCGATCCGGGCGACAGCACTCTGGCTGGTACCGAGCTGCTCGCCAAGCTGGGCCTGGGTCAGTCCCTTGTTCTGGCGTGCCCCGCGCACCAGCGCGCCGATCAGTGCGAGGTTGTCTGCGGTTTCCTCAGTTGCGGTCATGCCCTCACAGTATCCTTCCCATGAGTTATTTGCACGCCAAACGCTGGTGGATGTGCTGCTCATCACGCCACATGCCCCTTGGGAACATCATCCGTGAGATATCGGCCCAGGTGCTGCAGGGTGGAGCCGTCACGCCGGGCTGACCCTGAAGGCCTAGGGCCAGGACTCATCGGCGGGCTCTCCCGAATACCCCCTGGATGAGCGCCAGGAGTTGAACTGCGAGGCCCACTCCCGGTGCGCCTCGCGTTGGAACCCGGAGAGTTCATCGAGGCTCTGGGCGGTCACCTGCGGATGCTGGGCCAGCATCCGATCCAGCAGAGCCAGTGTCACAGCGGCGTCGGCATCGGCACTGTGCAGGCTTGCCGGGACGTCGACGGCGTAGGACTCGCACAATGCCCCCAGGGTGCGCTTTCCCTTGCGGTACCGGTTCAGTGCTCGGTCCAGGACCAGCGGGTCGATCACGTGTACCGGGGCACCGTCGGCTCGATCGGCCAGGGAGGGAAGGTCGTGCCGCCGCAATTCGCTGGCCAGCAGGCGGAGGTCATAGGCGGCGTTGAACGCGACGATGGGCCTGCCGGACCGGACCTGGTCGGTCAGTGCTGCGGCGATCTGACCGATACCGCGGCGAGCCTCGGTTCCCTGTGCCCGGGCGTACTCGGTCGAGATCCCGTGGACCGCGGAGGCGGCTGCGGGTATCTCCATGCCAGGGTCCAGTAGCCAGCGCTGGACCTCCGCTCCTGCGAAGGGCGTCGACTCGCCACGGGTCTCGGGATCGGTGGGCGCGGCGAGCCGGCGGCATACCAGGGCGGCCGTGACGATCCGCGCTGAAGCCACGTCCACGCCGGTGGTCTCGGTGTCGAATGCCACGACTAGTCCCCGTGACCATGGACCGTGCTCT
>JAATES010000308.1 GCA_015655615.1 Actinomycetales bacterium | reverse complement strand
CTTCGGCCTGATCGACCGGCCGCGGTTCGACACGATGTTGACCGTCAGCACCTCGGCGGGCCGGGACGCGGAGGCCTGGGTGAGCATCTCGACCGATCGCGTGACGACCTCGGGTGACAAGGTGGTGCCCAGGTCGACCACACCGATGAGCTCCTCGATGAGTTGCGCACACAGCGCGACGTCCCCCGACGGACCGGACAACGTGATCTCATTGCCGCGCACGTGGAGATCCACTCGTTCAAATCCCGCTTCGATCGCCCGGAGCACGCTGTCCCCAGGGCCGAGCAACGCCGACATGTCGGTGCCGGCGGGAACGAGGAGGTGATGGTCGACTCGCGTGGTCGCCAGAGGGTGTGGTGTGCTGCTCATGAGCCGGCGGGTGCCGAGATTCTCCGTCCGTGTGCGGTGGCTGTGGCCTTCATCGTATCGACACCGCATCATCGCGTGCTGGCATGATCACCGGAATGCGTTCACGCCGGACTCCACCCCAGCTTGGCTCCGGCCAGGACGTGCGCATGCACATGGAACACACTCTGGCCCGCGTGCGGTCCGGAATTGAAGATCAGTCGGAACTGGCCATCGGCCAGACTGCCCGCGATCTGGTCCGCGACGGTGATGACCTCGGCCAGCAATGCCGGGTCCGCCGCTGCCACCTGAGCCACGTCGCCGTAGTGCTCCTTGGGGACCACCAGCACGTGCACCGGCGCCTGCGGGTCGATGTCACGGAATCCGATCACGCGCTCCGTCTCCGTGACGACATCGGCCGGAATGCTGCCGGCGACGATCTTGCAGAAGAGGCAGTCAGCCTCCATAATCCGAGCAGTCATGGTGCCAGCCTACTGCCCGGACCACCGGCCGAGCCGAGCACTGAGCACGGCGATCGCTGCGGGACCTGCCGTCGAGGTTCGAAGGATGTGCGGGCCCAGGCGTACCGCAATGGCGCCCGCGGCATGGAACGCGTCGATCTCGGGCTGGCTGATTCCACCCTCCGGGCCGACGACCACCAGCACCGTCATCGGCAGGGAGGCACCGGCGACAGCTGCCACCGGTACCGAGGGCAGTTCCGCCTCCGGGAGCCCTATCACAGCTGATTCGTGCAGCACCATGGCGGTCCCCCCAGCGGCCACCACCTCCACGATGAGGTCCGTGAGCGCCGCAGTGGTGACCAGCGCGTCCACGGCAGGTTCCCATGCCCGGCGGGACTGCTTGGTCGCAGCCCGCACGACCCCGGCCCACTTCGCTCTGCCCTTGACACCGCGATCCCCGCGCCACTGGACGACGGAACGGTCCGCCTGCCACGGGACGATGCGGTCGGCACCCAACTCGGTCGCCGATTCCACGGCCCGTTCATCACGGTCCCCCTTGGCCAATGCCTGCACCAGCACTACCTCCACGGCGGGAGCAGGCTCACGGACGACCTGTGCGACCCGAACCGTCACGGATGATCCCGCGACCGAGCAGATGATTCCGCGCAACCGCACACCACGACCATCGACGAGGTCGATCGCCTCCCCCGGTCCGCGGCGCTGGACCACTGCCGCATGCCGACCTTCCGGCCCGTCCACCATGAGCAGGTCTCCCGCACATGCGGACCCGGCGGCCTCGGACGCGAGGACGAAGACTGGCGCGCTCACCCTGCCGACTACCGCCCTGCCAGCTTCTCGCGCAGCCGGCTGAACACACCTGGGTGAGCCGCCTGGACCCGCGCTTGCGGGTGTTCCTCACCACGCAGCACCGCGAGCTGTCTGAGCAATTCCACCTGTTCCGGGGTCAGGTCAGTGGCCACCTCGACCTGGACGTGCACATGCAGATCCCCGCGCGAGCCACCGTGCAACCGGCCGACGCCCAGCCCCTTGAGGGTGAGCACCTCCTCCGGCTGCGTGCCCGGCGCCACATCGACCTCCTGGGTCCCGTCGAAGGTCTCCAGCTCGACGACGGTGCCGAGCGCTGTCGCGGTCATGGGCAATTCCACGGTGCAGTGCAGGTCGTCGCCCTCTCGCTCGAAGACATCGTCATGGCGTTCCCGGATTTCCAGGTACAGGTCGCCGGCGGGACCTCCCGCCGGTCCGACCTCGCCCTGACCGGACAGGCGGACGCGGTTACCGGACTCGACTCCCGCCGGGATGTCGACAGTCACAGTACGACGGCTACGCACGCGGCCCTCCCCTGCGCAGTTCGGGCAGGGCTCCGGGAGGACAGTGCCGTAGCCCTGGCAGGCGGTGCATGGAGCGGTCGTCATCACCTGTCCCAAGAAGGACCGCGCGACCCGTTGCACCGTGCCGCGACCATGGCAGACATCGCACGTGCGCGGCGACGTCCCCGGCGCGCAACAGGAACCCTGACATGAGTCACACAGAATGGCCGTGTCCAGCGCGATCTCACGCCGGGCCCCGAAGACGGCGTCCTTGAGCTCGATGTCCACGCGGATCAAGGCATCCTGACCGCGCCGAGCGCGTGGGATCGGACCCTGACGCTGCTGTCCCCCGCCGAAGAAGGTCTCGAAGATGTCCTGGAAGCCGAAATTGGCTCCGTTCCCGCCGCCGCCACCGGGCGCGGTCGGGTCGACCCCGAGATCGTACTGCTCGCGCTTCTGGGGGGTCGAGAGCACCTCGTAGGCCCGGGACACCTCCTTGAAGGCGTCCTCTGAGCCTTGCCCGGCCACATCGGGGTGCAGTTCGCGAGCGAGCTTGCGGTATGCCTTCTTGATCTGCTCCGGGGTCGCGTCCCGCGGCACACCGAGAATCTTGTAATAGTCAGTCACTGGTGAGGTCCTGTGTTCCCTGATGGAGGTCGGGTGGTCATGATGCCACGGCCCGTGAGAGGTACCGTGCCACCGCACGCACGGCGGCGATGGTCGCCGGATAGTTCATTCGAGTCGGTCCAATCGAGCTGATCGTGGCGACCGAGTCACCGTCATGGCCATAGCCCGTGGTCACCACCGACGCTTCGGCCAATCCGTCCAACTGCGTCTCATGCCCGATGCGGACGCTGACGGCATTGGTCTCCGCTGCCATCTCCGTCAACAGATTGAGCAGCACCACTTGTTCCTCGAGCGCTTCGAGGACCGGTCGCAACGCGTGTTCGAAGCGCATGTTGACCTGTGCCAGATTGGCGGTGCCCGCCAGCACGATGCGCTCCTCGCGCTCGGCGGCGACGGCATCGAGCACCAGTTCCACGATGCGCCGAGCCAGATCCTGCTGCTGGGGGTCCGTCGCCGCAAGGGCCTGGTCGAATGCCGCGGTCAGGTCGGTGAGCCGCTGACCGGCCGCGGCCACATTCAGCTCCACGCGCAGCCGGGCCAGGGCCGACTCATCCGGTTGAGCAGCAAGCTCGATGGTGCGCTGCTCGACGCGGCCCGTGTCGGTGATGATGACGATCAGCAGACGCAGGCCAGCCAACGGCACCAGCTCCAGATGTCGCAGGCCAGAGCGCTGCAGTGACGGATACTGCACCACCGCCACCTGTCCCGTGAGCTGGGCCAGCAGCCTTCCCGCCCGGGCCACGACGTCATCGAGATCGACCGCACCGCCCAGGAAGCGTTCCACGGCCCGGCGCTCGGACGGCGACAGCGGTTTGATCGTCGCCAGCTGATCGACGAAGAGCCGATAGCCCTTGTCGGTGGGAATGCGCCCCGCCGAGGTGTGGGGCTGCGTGATGTAGCCCTCCTCCTCCAGCACGGCCATGTCATTGCGGATGGTCGCGGGTGACACTCCCAAGTGGTAGCGCTCGGCCACGGACCGTGAGCCCACCGGATCCCGCGTCGCCACATAGTGCTCGACTACGGCGCGCAGCACATCCAGCCGACGGTCGTCGCCGCCGCCAGCCCGTCCCTCGTTGCGCGACATCCCACCTCCTGAGTCCGCACAGTCCCGAATTCCAGCACTCCCTTGCTTCGAGTGCTAATTCTACGACCTGTCCCCGGGTGGCGTTGCGGTCACGAAATCTATCAACTCCTCGACCCGGCCCAGGAGCGCGGGCTCCACATCGGCGTAAGTCGTCACTGTGCCGAGAATCCGGGCCCAACCCTGTGCGACATCCGCCTGGGTCCGATCCGGCCAGCCCAGATGCGCCAGCACCCCGCGTTTCCACTCCACTGACCGCGGGACCGTAGGCCAGGAGTCGAGGCCGAGCCGCTGCGGACGCACGGACTGCCAGACATCCACGTACGGATGGCCCACGATCAGGACCGTCTGCGGATCGTGGTGGCGTGCGACCTCCGCCACCAGACGCTGTTCCTTCGATCCCGGTACCAGGTGGTCCACCAGCACTCCGGCTCTGGCCTCCCGGGAGGGTGCGTAGTCGGTGAGCGCCTCCGCCAGGTGATCGACGCCTTCGAGGAGTTCGACGACGACGCCCTCGACCCGAAGATCGTCGCCCCAGATCTTCTCCACGAGCTCAGCGTCGTGCTTGCCTTCCACGAAGATCCGGCTGGCCCGGGCGATTCGGGCCCGGGCACCGACGACCGCGCGGGACCCCGAGGCCGTGCGCGCAGGCGGCTGCGGAGCCGACCTGACCGCGGGCACGAGCCTCACCGGTTGGCCGTCCACCCAGAATCCTGGGCCCAAGGGGAAAGTGCGGGTCCTGCCGAGGCGATCCTCCAGGACCACGACGTGCATGCCGCCGGACTTCTCGACCCTGGTGACCGCACCTACCCAGCCGGTGGTGACCTCTTCCACGACCAGTCCCGTAGTCGCGGTGAGGTCACGGGACACCGGTCGTGCACGATGGTGGGGGGAGCCTCCGGAGAGGATGTCGTCGGGGTATCTCACCCAGCAGAGCCTAGGCGCGGATCCGCGCGTCGCCGGGCAGGCAGACGGCGCGTCGTCATCGCCCGAACACCTCGGTGGCAGCCTGGGCGAGGGCGTCCTCGATCACCTGCGTGTAGCGCCTGGTGTTGCCACTGCGGGGATGTATCCCATCGGGTCCGAGCATCGCGGGATGTTCCGAGGCCACCGCGTCCCAATCGGCGAGCACGACCTGCGGATGCTCTTTGGCGGCCCGCCGCAGCACCTTGTTGGCGGGGCCGATCCAGGGACGGTCGCCGTGGCCGGTGACGAGGATGACCGCGCGGTGCGAGCCGATCGCCTCCAGCAGGTCGTCGACGGTGCGGTCCGTCACGGTGGAATTGGTCACCAGCGAGATGACCACGTAGGACCGGAGACGATCGCGCTTGGCAAGCTCCGCGGCGATGTCCGGCGCCTCCACCATCTGACGTCCCACCTTCGCACTGATGACGATGCCGGGAAGCGACGACTTCAGATCGGCCGCTCCAGCCACCGTCACGGAATCCCCGATGACGCTGATGTTGCGTCCGGTGGGCGTGGGCACGTCAGTGGTGACGGCGGGCTTCGGTGAGGTGGCCGGAGCCGAGCTGGCCGGAGCCGAGGCCGACGGAGTCACCGGCACGACCGGAGGCGTTCCAGCACCAGTTCCAGCTGACGTCAGAACATCGGGATCGGTGGAGTCGGCCGCGATCAGACCGGCAGCGAGCTGCTGCTGCAACGCCGTCTGCCGCGGAGCGGAGACGGCTGCCCACCCCGTGCCGACAGCGGCCACCACCACGAGGGTGCCCACCACAACGCTCCGGCGGCGCAACCGCAGCGACTGCGGGGTGCGGGCCGCTGCCGAGGGTCGCCACGCCCGCAGCGTTCGCCGCCAGGAGGCACGGATGCCCTGACGCCTCATCGGCTGTTCGATGTAGCGGAATGACAGCCCGGTCAGGACGATCGTGAGGACCACGACGGCGACACCTCGACCGAAGGCAGCGGACCCGGGCCACGCGCCCTGCACCAGCACCCAGAGCGGCCAGTGATAGAGGTAGAGCCCGTAGGAATGGGTTCCCACCCACGACAGCGCGCCCCGCTCAGCGGCCTCGCTGTTCTCAGGCAGGACGAGCAGGGCGCCGATGGCGCCGACCGTGAGCGCCGCCACCAGGACCAGCCCGCCGCGATAGGTCCACTCCGACTCCCACCGCAGGACGGCCGCGAGCAGGCAGAGCGCGGCGGCGCACAGGATCAGCACGAAGGTCGCGGCAGCGCGAGCCCGGGCTGAGGACCTGGCCAGCCAGAGGAGCCGACCGCCCCGGTCGCTGGATATCGCCACGGCGAGTCCGGCACCGGCCATCAACCCGAAGAGGTGCGTGTCGGTGCCGTAATAGACCCGGGTGGGATCGAGTGACCACCCGGCCATGAGGGCCATCGCGACGGCCGATGCCACGGCGAGCGCTCCCGCGGTGGCTCCCAGCAGCACAGCGGCCCGGCGCCGGCTCCTCGCGGCGAGCAGGAGGATCACCACGATGACCGGTGGCCACCACAGGTAGAACTGCTCCTCGACTGCCAGGGACCAAGTATGGGTGTAGAGCTCCGGCGAGAACCCTCGTGCATACGAGGAACCCGCAGCGATGCTCAGCCAATTGCTGGTGAACGTGAGCGCTCCGACGAGCTGGCGCCGGATCCCCACCAGGAGGTCGCCACCCAGGGCCGCGGCCGCAGCCGTGCACAGCATCAGCATGACCACCAGGCCGGGAACGAGCCTGCGGACGCGCCTGCGCCAGAATGACCAGAGGCGTATTCGGCCGGACCGGCGCTGTTCGGCAAGCAGCAGTCCCGTGATCAGGAACCCCGAGACCACGAAGAAGATGTCGACACCGACGAATCCGCCAGGCAGAGCGGACGGGAACAGGTGATAGACCACCACCAGGACCACCGCCAGCGCCCGTAGCGCATCCAGACCGGCGACGCGACCATCGAATACCCACGCGGGGGCGCTCGCATGCGCGCGCTCCACTGCCATGTCCTCCCCGTCCTCCGGTCTTGTCCCGATCGCCCGTCCGTCTCAGTCGGTCAGCTCACCGATGACCATATCCGCCAGGAGCCGGCCTCGTTGCGTCAGGACGACCCTGCCCTGAACCGCGGACCGGCCCTCCAGCAGGCCATCGGCCACGAGCCCCGCGACCCGCAGCCGGGCGGGGCGGGAGAGCCGGTCCACGGCCAGACCCTCGGCGAGCCGAACCTGCAGCATGATCTGCTCCACATGGGCCTGCTCGGCCGTCAGCAGCTCTCGGGCGGCGGCCGGGCTGTGTCCCGCTGCGAGCGCCGCTGCATAGGCCCGGGGATGCTTCACATTCCACCAGCGCACACCTGAGGGATCGCCCGTCCGCGCCATGGTCCCGGGTGCCAGGTAGGAGTGTGACCCAGGTCCGATTCCCCACCAGTCCTGACCCCTCCAGTACGCCAGGTTGTGCCGGCAGGCCGCCACCTCTCCCCCGACCTCGCGCGCCCAATTGCTGACCTCGTACCAGTGCAACCCGGCCGCGGCGAACATCTCGTCGGCCAACTCATACTTGTCCGCCTGGTCGTCGCCGTCCGGCAAAGGGATCTCGCCGCGACGCACCTGGGCGGCCATCTTCGTTCCCGGCTCGATCACCAGGGCATAGGCCGAGACATGGTCGGCGCCGGTCTCCAAGGCCGCCGCGACGCTGGTCCGCCAATCACTGAGCGACTCACCCGGGGTGCCGTAGATGAGGTCGACGGACACGTCCAGGCCGGCCTCCCGAGCCCATCGGACGACGAGCGGAACCCTGGACGGTGTGTGCGTACGCTCCAGCGTCGCCAGCACATGCGGCACCGCAGACTGCATGCCGAACGAGATCCGGGTGAAGCCGGCCGCCGCCAGCGTGGCCAGATACGCTTGATCGACCGAGTCAGGATTCGCCTCCGTCGTGACTTCCGCCCCGGGCTCCAGGCCCCACGTGCCATCGATCGCCCCGAGGATCGCGACCAGGTCGGACCCCGGGAGCATGGTCGGAGTGCCGCCACCGAAGAACACCGTGCTGACCGTGCGCGGCTGCCTGCCGGAGCTCCGCATCACTCGTCCGGCCAGCTCGACTTCCCTGATCGCGGTCGCCCGGTAGGACGCCAGATCCCCGCCGCCACCCAGCTCCGTGGAGGTGTAGGTGTTGAAGTCGCAATAGCCGCACCGCACCCGGCAGAACGGGACATGCACATAGACGCCGAAGTCGCGGGAACTGGACCCGCCCACCCACGTGGGCAATGCGCCGTCCTGGGGAACGGCCTCGCCGTCCGGAAGTGCCGGAGTCACGAGTGATCCGTCACTTCCGCTTGGAGTCCTTCGCGTCCTTGCCGCCGCCGTCGGAGGACAGCGCGGCGATGAAGGCCTCTTGAGGTACGTCCACGCGCCCGATCGTCTTCATGCGCTTCGTGCCCTCCTTGTGCTTCTCCAGCG
>JAATES010000250.1 GCA_015655615.1 Actinomycetales bacterium | reverse complement strand
TCCCCTGCTCACCGGATCCTGCCGCTGTTCGCTCCCGGTGCCCGAGCCGTGGCCACCCACGTGCTCCGGGCCGGAGTCGTCCTGCTCGGGCTGCGGCTCTCCCTGCCATCGGTGCTGGCGCTGGGCTGGCGGGGGCTGATGGTCGTGGCCACGACGTTGATCGTCACCTTCGTAGTGGTCCTGGGTGCGGGCCGACGGCTGAAGGTCGGCCGGGCCGAGTCCCTGCTGGTCGCCACCGGATTCTCCGTGTGCGGGGCCGCCGCGATCTCCGCCATGTCTGGTGTGCTGCCGCAGGGCAGGCGTCAGCGGGTCGCCTGCCCTGCGGCAGGTCCGGCGGACCCATGCGGCATACAGGACGCTCACGGCATCGCGGAGAACGGCGGTGAGGGCGAGACCTCGCTCAGTGAGTCCGTAGCGGTGGCAGTCGCACTGGTCACCCTGCTCGGGCTGGTGCTCGTACCCGTGCTGCCTTGGCTCGCTGGCCGGTTGGGCATGGACGCACATCAGAGCGGGCTCTGGATCGGTGCCGCCATGCCGGAGGTCGCGCATGTGGTCATGGCCGGGGATCTGGCCGGCTCGCGTGCGCTGGAGGTCGCCACGGTCAGCAAGCTGGCCCGGGTGGCACTGCTGGCGCCGCTCGTGGCGATGGTCGCCATCGTGGTCTCCCGACGGGCCCGCACACTCGACACGGCGGGCGCAGCCGCCGGCGATGGTGCACGACGGCCACCGCCGATGCCCCTGTTCCTCCTCGGATTCATCGGATGCGTCGCCTTGCGCAGCACCGGTCTGGTGCCGCATCGCGTCCTTGGACTCGCCGACACGCTCACCACTGCCCTGTTCGCGGCGGCGATGTTCGCCCTCGGGTGGGGTATCGACCTGCAACGGATCTGGCAGTCGGCCAAGCCGGCTGCCCTGCTGGGCGTACTGGCGACCGTGATTGCCGCCCTGGTCTCAGGTGTGCTGGTCCTCGCCCTGGGGTGAGGGCGGGCCTCACAGCATTCCCGGCAAGCGTCGGCCGCGAGCCCGCTCATGATCGTGACGGGTGACCCTCGGCTTCCGCTGACAACTCACTGGAGCTCACTAAGAACACCCAGCCTCAGAGCGAGTCGCGCAGCGCCACCAAGCGGGTCAGGGTCGAGTCCTTGCCCAGGATTGCCATCGACTCGAACAACGGCGGCGACACCCGGCGACCGGTGACCGCGATGCGCAGCGGCGTGAACGCGAACTTGGGCTTGATCCCCAGACCGTCCACGATGGCCGCCCGCAGCACTGCCTCGATGGCGGACGCAGTGAAGTCGTCGAGCTCGTCCAGCTTCTCGATGGCCAGCGCCAGCACCTCACGGGACTCCTGCCGCAGCGCCGCCCGGGCATCGTCCTCGATCACCAGGTCGGCGTCGGGTACGAACACGAACCGCAGCAGACCCGGCGCCTCGCCCAGCAGGACCATGCGCTCTTGGGTCAGCGGCGCGGCGGCATCCAGCCGCCGCCGGGTGTCCGCGTCGAGCTCGTCATAGGTGTTCGCCTGCACCACTCCGCCGGCGTGGAGATAGGGAACCAGTCTGCGGACGAAGTCCTCAGGCGCGAGCTTGCGCACGTGAGCGGCATTGATCGCCTCGGCCTTCTTCAGGTCGAACCGTGCGGGGTTGGGATTCACGTCGGCGATGTCGAAGGCGGCCACCAGCTCCGGAACGGTGAAGACATCGTTATCGGCGGAGATCGACCACCCGAGCAGAGCCAGATAGTTGAGCAGCCCTTCCGGCAGGAAGCCTCGCTCCCGGTGCAGGAACAGGCTCGCCTCGGGGTCACGCTTGGACAGCTTCTTGTTGCCCTCCCCCATCACATACGGCAGGTGCCCGAAGAGGGGCACCACCGTGGCGATCCCCAGCTCGACCAGTGCCCGGTACAGCACCACCTGGCGCGGGGTCGAGGACAACAGGTCCTCACCCCGCAGCACATGCGTGATGCCCATGAGTGCATCGTCGACAGGGTTCACGAGCGTGTACAACGGATGACCACCCGAACGTACAATCACGTAGTCCGGCACCGATCCGGCACGGAAGGTGATCTCGCCGCGCACCAGGTCGGTGAAGGTCACGTCCTCATCGGGCATGGTCATCCGGATGGAGGGCTCCCGGCCCTGCGCACGATATGCCGCCTTCTGCTCGTCCGTCAGCGTGCGGTCGTAGCCGTCATAGCCCCACTGCTTGGGGCGACCGGCCGCGACATTGCGAGCCTCGATCTCCTCGGCGGTCGAGAACGACTCGTACGCATACCCTGCCGCGATCAGCCGATCGACCACGTCGCGGTACTTGTCGAAGCGCTGTGACTGGCGGTAGGGCTCGTACGGCCCTCCCACCTCGACGCCCTCATCCCAGTCCAGCCCTAGCCACTGCAGGGCGTCGAGCAGCTGGTGGTAGCTCTCCTCGGAGTCCCGGGCCGGGTCGGTGTCCTCGATCCGGAACACGAAGGTCCCGCCCACATGACGCGCATACGCCCAGTTGAACAGTGCCGTGCGAATGAGTCCGACGTGCGGGGTTCCGGTGGGCGACGGGCAGAAGCGGACACGCACATCGGTGCCCTGAACAGAGGGAGGGGTCATAGGGCGATTCTACGTCCCGGCACCGGTCGCCGGGCTGCTCGGTATCGCGGCCGTCGACAGCACGGAGCTCGGCGACAACGTGTGTTCGCCTCGGCGGGATGCGAAGCCTTCGGCCAGTTCAGCGCCGGACGACGGGATTGCGCAGCACGCCGACGCCCTCGACCTCGCACTCGACGACGTCACCCGCCGTGATCGGTCCCACCCCGGCTGGTGTGCCCGTGAGGATCACGTCACCGGGCAGCAGGGTGAAGGCCTCGGAGATGTAGGAGACCAGGAACGCCGGGTCGAAGATCAGGTCACGAGTGTTGCCGTCCTGCCTGGCCTCACCGTTGACCCGCGAGCGCACCGCGAGCTCCTCGGTGTCCAGGTCGGTCTGGATCCACGGTCCGAGCGGGCACGCGGAGTCGAAGCCCTTGGCGCGAGCCCACTGGTCGTCGGTGCGCTGAGCGTCGCGCGCGGTGACGTCGTTGGCCACGGTGTAGCCCAGCACGTGCTGCATCGCTGTCTGCGGCGAGACCTCGCGGGTCACCCGGCCGATGACCAGAGCCAGCTCGGCCTCATAGCTGACGTCAGTGGACCACGCCGGCAGGACGATGGGGTCGTCCGGGCCGATCACCGACGTGTTCGGCTTGAAGAACAGCAGGGGACGGGCCGGCGGCTCATTGCCCATCTCGGCGATGTGAGCCGCGTAGTTGCGCCCCACGCCGACGACCTTCGACCGCGGGATCACCGGGGAGAGCAGCCGGAGGGCATCGTCGTCGAGCTGGACCCGCTCCCCCGTCGGCTCCACCGACTGGAACAACGGATCGCCGTTGATGACGGCGAGGTACTCGGACCCAGGGTCGCCCTGCACAAAGGCGTAGCGGGGATCCTGGCCGGTGGTGAATCGAGCGATGCGCATGGCACCAGCCTACCGAGCGCACGCCCGGGCCTCACGCCAGCACGACGCCCGGGCAGACCGCTCTGGACAGGCCCGCCTACACGCGGGCGATGACCTCGCCATGCAGCACCGAGAACCAGCCGCGCGGGTCGGCGGCCCACTCCCGCCAGTCGTGTGCGAGGCCTTCGAGCGCTACCTCATCCGCGAGGCCCGCCTCCTTGGCCTGCACCGCGAAGTTCGACTCCAGGCACCGCTGCGCCCACAGGCCGCCCCACCAGTCCCGGGCCTCCGGGGTCGCGTAGCACCACGTGCTGGAGCTGGGAATCAGCTCGGCGACGTCGAGTCCGGCCTCCTGGAACCAGGCGAAAAGGCGGCGACCGGCATCCGCCTCGAACCCGTAGGCCTGGGTGACCTCGTGGTAGAGCAGGTTCCACTCCGTCAGACCAGACAAGGCCGGGTACCAGGCCATCGCCGCGTAGTCCGACTCGCGTGCTGCGACGATGCCGCCCGGCTTGGCAACCCGGCGCAGCTCGGAGATCGCCGCCAGCGGGTCGGAGAGATGCTGGAGCAGCTGGTGGACGTGGACGATGTCGAAGGAGTCATCCGGGAAGGGCAGCTCATAGGCGTTGGCCAGCGCGAACTCGACCTCGACACCCTCCGTGCGGGCGTGCTCGCGGGCCGTGTCCAGCACCACGTCGGCCGCGTCGACCCCGACGACCCTGCCGGGCGCGACAGCGCGCGCCAGGTCGACCGTGAGCGTGCCCGGGCCACAGCCCACGTCGAGGAGTGAGGCGCCGGGTGTGAGGTAGTCGATGAGGTACTGCGCCGAGTTCTGCACCGTGCGCCACCGGTGAGAGCGCAGCACGGACTCATGGTGTCCGTGCGTGTACGACTCGGACTCCAGCGCGTGATCGCTGCCCTGTGCTCCGGTCCCCGCGGGGCGAGGCGCTCCCGTGCTCGTCTGTGCCATAGCAGAACCCTACCGAGTCGCACTCACGATACGAGACCTCGATCTCATATGATGGTCAGGTCGTCGAATCCGGGCGTTGGCAGGGCCACCTCCGGCGTATGTTCGAAGCATGTCGAATGCCTTCCCGAATGCTCAGACGCCTTCCAGCAGCACCTTGCCCGCCGATCCTCGGTCTGATGAGTCGCAGGCTCCCGGTCTCCGTCATCTGGGCCGCTCGGGGCTCGTGGTCTCGGCCGTCGGACTCGGCTGCAACAACCTAGGACGGCCCGGCACCGCGACCACGACGCTGGAGGGCGCCCGCGCCGTCGTCGGCACTGCCCTGGATGCCGGAATCACGCTGTTCGACACCGCGGACTCCTATGGCTCCCACCCCGGAGAATCCGAGGAACTGCTGGGCAAGGCCCTGGGGGCTCGTCGTGGCGATGTCGTTCTCGCGACCAAGTTCGGCATGGACTTGCGAGGCGCCAACGGTCCGGACTTCGGCGCCCGCGGCTCGCGTCGCTACCTCATCACCGCAGTCGAGGCGTCATTGCGCAGGCTCGGCACGGACTGGATCGACCTGCTGCAATTCCATACCCCCGATCCCGGCACGCCCATTGAGGAGACCATCGCCGCGCTCAGCGACCTGGTGACCTCCGGCAAGGTCCGGTACCTGGGTCATTCCAATCGCGCGGGATGGCAGATCGCTCAGGCCGAGTATGTGGCCCGCGATCTGGGTGCGGAGCGGTTCATCTCCAGCCAGAACCACTACAATCTGATCGACCGTCGAGCCGAGCTCGAGGTCATCCCCGCCGCCGTGGAATTCGGGATCGGGGTGCTGCCGTACTTCCCGTTGTCGAACGGGCTGCTGACCGGAAAGTACCAGCGCGGAGTCCCCGCGCCGACAGGGTCACGGCTGTCCTCGAACGCCAAGAGAGCCGTCCTGAGCGAGGCCCCTTGGGCAGCACTGGAGTCGTTCGTGGACCTCGCGACCGACGCCGGGGTGACACCAGTGCAGCTGGCCTTCAGCTGGATCGCCGCCCAGCCCGCCATCGCCAGCGTGATCGCGGGAGCCACCAGGCCCGAACAGGTCATCGAGAACGCGCGCGCCGTCGTCGACCTGACCCCGGACGTCCTGGCGCGACTTGACGAGATCTTCCCCGCGCCGGGTCGGATCGCCCTGTTCTGAGGTTCCCTCTCGGGCTGCGTCCCCAAGCCGGGGGCGTGTCACGTCAACCTGTGGACAAGCAGCATGTGGGCGGAAGTCCCTCCTACCGTGAAGGCATGACCACCACGAACTCCTCGTGGCGGCCCCCTTCGGATAGTCAGGAGCAGGACCCTTGGCCAATCTCTCCGTGTCCTACCAGGACCTCAACACCTCGGCCGACAAACTGGTGGCCGGCCGGGACGACATCAACCAGCAGCTCACTTCCCTGCAATCACAGATCGCTGCCCTGGTGTCCTCAGGTTTCGTCACCGATCGGACGTCGGGGGCGTTCAAGGCGTCCTATGAGACCTTCACCAAAGGCGCACGCGACACCATCAGCGGACTGGATGGCCTGTCGGCCTTCCTTCGGCAGACCGCGACCACGCTGGCAGACGTCGACACCCAGTTGGCCGCGAGGCTGTCCCGGTAGGGACCCGCTGCGACTATCAGGATCTGACGATGTACGGGGACACCACGGCGATCCGGACCCGCGCGGCAGAACTGCGAACAGCAGCTCGGGAGGCCCGGCGGCAGGCATCGGTTCTGCGCGCGGATGCGGCCCAGATGACCTGGGAGTCCGCTGCGGCCGATGTCCTGCGCGGCCGGGTCTCCAGGGCTCTGGACGCCTATCTGCGGCTCGCCGAGGACGTCGACGGGGCAGCGGACAAGCTCACACAGCATGCGAACCAGGTCGATGCCACCAAATCAGCGATCCACCGAGCGGAGGCAGCTATCAGGGCAGCCGTCGAGGAAGCTCGCTCTCTGGTGGGCCGGGTGGTCGAGGTGACCGAAGAGGTGTCCTCCGGAGCGGTCAGCACACTGATGCGTGTGGTCCGCACAGTGACCAACGCCGCAAGCGATCTGGTCGAGGTCAGCGTCTTCAAGATCGGCGGCCAGATCATAGCTCGGGAGGTCGTCGAACGTGCACGACACATCACCATGGCGGTGCCGCAGCTGCCAGCGCCAGGATCGCTGGATTGGCTGGACTTGCACAAGCGATTCTCCTCGATGGGGTGGTGGTGACAGAGTGCGATGCACGGAGTCACCGAACAGCGAGCCTCGTGGTGAGGCGGCCACCGGACGGGCGGGAGGCATCGGCTCGGCTCGCCCGTCCGATGCGGCCGCGGTGAGGCCGTCGGCCATGTCTTCTCGTTCCCTCACCTTCAGCCTGCCCGAGTGGTCGGTACTCCAGCAAGCCATTCCTGCTGCACTCATGCCTCCGTGGCTCAGGCAGGCACGACCTCCTCGGAGCGAGCCGGCCAGCACACGCCCGGCGGGAAAGGAACCGTCGGAGCCTGATCGTCCGCCAGGCTCGGCGCCCGACGTGCCGGTGGAGACAGCGGCGCGGCTTCTGGATCGAGGTGCAGCCCTCATGTCCTGCGGGGGCCGCGCGGATTCTCCGGCCGGACCGGAGCGGTCAGCGGGTTCCACACCACCAAGCGTCGGATGGCTCTCCTTCCCTCGTGCGCAGTTCCTCGCAGCAGCGCAGATCGTCGACCTGTTCGCCCTCGCAGGTCAGGCCCCTCTTGCGATACACATACTCGCCTGGCAGGCAGGTCAGACGACGAGGTCCGTCGTGACGGTTCACCCAGTCCTGTGCTGCGAATTCCGGTTGACCACGGCACAAGTGGCCACCGGGCCGGAGAAAACTACGCGGGACCACACCATCCCGAACGACGCCGAGCATCCGACCGGCGGGCAGGTGACCCTCGCCGTGCACCCGCTGGCAGCACTCGAACGCCTTCTCATCTCGCCGCTGGCCCCGGAGCCCTGCCGATCGGCTTCTTCGCGTCCTCGGGCCGAGACGCATCAGCCGGGGTCAGCATCCCGCCCGTCCACTCGCAGAGCCGCAAGTAGCTTCGATGGCCTTCAGACCCACCGGACCTCGGACGTGCCGGATACCGCCACATGGGGTCTCGTCGACTCTCTGTCCCTGGTCCATGCCATTCGCCTGGGGGATCCTCGCGTGCTGGACGCGGTCGCGAGTGCAACTCAGAGCAACGATGATCTGGATCTACTCGCCGCGCTGTCCGGCGGCACGGCCGAGGGGCTCATCGTGCACATCATTGAGGACTCTGGCCGAGACTGGGCCCCGGCACATCACTTCCTCAATGCTTGCGGTCACTGGTTCTCGGCTTCCTTGATCACAACGGCCCCGGTCTGCCCGGCGACGGTGGATGACGTGCTCTCCACCGGACGCATCCGGTTGAGCCGTTCCTCTCGCTCTGAGGTCATAGACGCCCTTCGCGAGATCGCGAAGGATGTGAGCCGACGTGTCGCGTGAAGACGGGGGTGCCTCAGCCGACGTCTTGCAAGACTTCCTCGTCGGAGGACAGGTGGACGCGGCAACCACCGGGATGGCGCGAGCCTCCGACGTCACCGGTACACCGGGGCAGCGGGTACAAGACGTCTGGTCACATCTGCGCGACCGATCGATGAACACCGTGCAGGAGGCGAAGGCCTCTGGTGCCGAGACGCTCACCTCGACTCGGGAGGCCGTGACGTCCGGGGCACACGATGTAGCCCTCACCTACCGCGAGGTCACCAGTGTGGTCGACGACGTGTCTTGCCTTGCCCAGGGAGCACAGGCGATGGCTGGCGTCGCCCTCCGGGCGGCCACCGACTCCGACCTGGCAGAATCACTCATCGTGAGTCCACTCACGGGTGCCGCAGCCGAAACTGCGTGTGTGGCCGCCAGCACGACCCTCATAGGCTTCGCGACGGAAACGTTCGCCCTCTCCGTCGTCACCGGAGCCGCCGTGACTGCTTACCAACTGGTCGAATCGGCCCTGACCGTCCAGGCCGCAGCACTCACCGGAGGACTCAGGACCGCTGCCGTCACAGCGACCGGTGCAGCAAGACTGGGTGGCGGTGTGCTGATCGACGCGGCCAGGGTGAATGTGGCGGTCACCGCCGCGACCACCTCGGCACTCGCACATGTGGCCGCCTGGAGGATCGCGGTCGCTGCCGCTGTCGCTGGTGCGGGCGCTGTCGCTGCCGGTGCCCTCGCCGTCACCGCCGTGAAGAACGCCACCATCATCGCCAAGGCCGCCGGATCCGCCTTACTCCGAGACCCCTTCAACCCGCTCCAGCCCCGAGCAAGCGCACTGCGCACAGGTCTCCACATGTGGTCGGCTTCACAACAGGCCGATTTCTCGCTCGATGAGTGGGAACGCAATGCCGGCGCACTGCTGGACGCCAGCCCGCCCGGCACCTATGAAGCCATCGTCACCAGCCTCGCCACAGCGCTGTCCTTGTCCGGCCGAGGCGACCACGGCACCGTGTTCGTCAGCCCCAGCGACGTCACAGGACTGGACCCTGCGCACGGCGTGGCGTCCTACCGTGATGGGCTCCAGCGCGACCACCCAGAGCTCAACCAGGACTACCGCAAGTTCCGCAACCCTGCCGACCTGTTCAACAACGCCGGTGAAATCGATAGCATCGGCCAGAACTCCGTCGGGGTGATTCGGATCGTCGTGAAGACCGGGAAGCCTCCCGTCTTCACCGTCATCATCCCGAGCACCCAGGACTGGTACTCCTCAAGCACGGTGCCCAATGACCTGGCCGGGAACCTCATCACCATGTCCGGAGCGGAGTCAGATCTGCTCAAAGCGTCGAAAGCCGCACTGAACAGGACTCTCGCGGACTACGGCGTGGACCCCAAGCAGGCCACCGTCATGGTCGCGGGGTTCAGCCAAGGCGGTATCACCGCAGCCAGATTCGCAGCGACCTATCAGCATGACTACGTCATCAAAGAAGTGATCACTGCCGGAGCACCAGTCGGGCACATCGCGATACCCGACGAGATCAGTGCGATCCATTATGAGAACCGAGACGACCAGGTGGTCCGCCGACTGGACCTGAGCGCCAATCCCGAGACCCCTTCCCGAGAGACCGTGCACGGGAAGGGCGGTGGGCACAATGCCGCGGATTATGCTCGCACGGCCGCTGACAGTACCGTGCGCTCGGCACCCAATCTCAGCCAGTTCTTCTCCACCGATGGCGCAGACATCGAGATCCGGGACCACTACGTTCAACGCCGGTAGCCGAACTGGGCCACCCGCCCCGCCTTCCCTTGCTCAGTCGCTCACTCGCACACTCGCCAGGCCAGGCCAGGCCAGGCCGGAGAGCGAACTTGAGCGCTCGATGCTCCTCGCGCTACACCGAAAGCGGTGGTGGTAACGCCACCTGCATCTTGGTGACAGTGCCACGCTCCACGAGGTACCCCCTGCCTACGGGAAAGTCCGCACGTGACCCCCGTGGCAGGGGAACCCGGAACAGCGCGAGCGCATCCCCCTCATCAGGCTGCAGCAGTATTCCCGCCCGAGCGGACTTCAGCTCGGCGTGGATATGCCAGGCCCCGGAGCCGGTGACCGGATCGGACTCGACGAGGACCGTGCAACCCGCCCGTCGAGCCATCCGAATCGCCGCGGCCACCGCGGCGTCCGCTGGAGTTCCCTCGAGTTCCGCCGGAGCCTCAACGACAAGAACACCCGGCACGTCGGTGCCAGGTGGCAGCTCTCCAGCCTGCCCTCGAGCAGGAGGCTGCTGCTCATCGCTCCACT
Source organism: Actinomycetales bacterium (assembly GCA_015655615.1). Classification (GTDB taxonomy): domain Bacteria; phylum Actinomycetota; class Actinomycetes; order Actinomycetales; family Cellulomonadaceae; genus Rarobacter. The sequence continues at coordinate 1,373 of JAATES010000250.1, read as the reverse complement.
GCGTCACGAGCAGCTGCGCCAATGCTGCGCACTCGGCACTCCCCCAGGCACACTGGAACCAGGGCGCCGCCCCCGATAGTTCGCTGGACTGACGAGCGGACAGCAGCACGGGACGTGAGATCGCTCCAGAGTCACCCAGGGCGGCGAGCAACACTCGAATCGTGGACGAACGGCCGCTACCGGCCGGTCCGGACACCACCAAAAGATCGCCCGAAGGCACCCCGACCGGGGTCAAGTCTTCATCTCCGAGGCCAATCGGTACTCGCCCGCCGCGCAAGGCGGTGCGTGGCAGATCAGACCACAACACCCGGGACGGCAGGCGAGGAACCGCTGGCGCCTGCGAGGCGCCGGCTTGATCAAGTCGACGGGCAAGCGCCTCCACACCAGCCGACTGATCCGACAGATCACGGCTGCCACCCCACACACCCCACTGCACCTCATGCCCGTGATACATGCCCCGGCCTGCAGGTGCGTCCTTGAGCTGATCGACGGCCACGCCGAGCATCGCATAGTCGGTCTCCGACGCCATCCGCAGCACCACCCGGGCCTGTATGCCCGCCGCCATTGCGGCAGGCAGCGCTGCGGAGCGATCCGCAGTCACCACGACATGCACTCCCACCTGGCGACCCATGGTGATCAACCGGGTCAGCATCCGGATCACAGAGCCCGTCAGTTGCCGATCGTAGAGCTGGCAGAACTCACCGAGGCCATCCACCAGGAGGTACACCCGTGGCTCTGCCGTGTCGGCCGACCCACACCGGAATTCGGTCAAGGTGGCGGCATGAGCGCGGGCGAAAGCTCCATGGCGGGACTCACAACGCTTCACCAGGGTGCCGAGTAGCCGATGCACCCTTTCCTCATCGTCACTCCGGATCACGCCCCCCACCGTCGCAAGCGATTCCAGGTGGGCCAAGGCGCCACCCGCGGCATCGATGACGTACACCTCAACCGGCTCGACCTCGCAACGATGCGACACAGCCATGGTCAACGAGCGCAGCGCACCGCTCTTTCCCGCGCCTGAGGCGCCGAAGACGACCATGCTGCCTTGGTCGTCCGGATGGAAGACAAAGGGCGTACGCCGCTGATGCTCTGGCTCGTCCTGAAGCCCGAGTACCACTGCACCCGGGGCCGCCTCCAGACTTCCCCGGGAACCGGCGAGCAGTTGCAAGTCGACGACGCTGTCCAAGGCGTCCAGCCACGGACGCCGCGGAGGCGCGGAATGGGCCAGTTCTGCGGCCTGCCGGACGGCGCTCGTCAGTCGCTCGATGTCACGGACTCCGGTGCTGGGCGTCGTCACCTGCGCCAGATCCCATGTGCCTCCCACCCCGAACGGGCAGTCCCGGATCTCGATCTGGGGCGCAGTCAGATCCTCC
>JAATES010000289.1 GCA_015655615.1 Actinomycetales bacterium | reverse complement strand
GACCCTGACCATTGGCTGCCTCCCGCGACGCAGTCCTCTGAGCCGACAGGGGTGCGCGGCTGGGTCTCGGATGCCTTGACCACGGTCGGCGTCCTGCCCCAGAACTCGGATCAGCACCTCATCAAGCGAGTGATCGGGACCGGCGGGGACCACGTGGTGTGCTGCTCGGAGGATGGCCGCATCGAGGTCAACGACACCCCCATCACCGAGCCCTACCTTCGGCCGGGCTCCATTCCCAGCGAGATGGAGTTCGACGTGACGGTCCCCGCAGGACATCTGTGGGTGATGGGTGACAACCGGCAGAACTCGGAGGATTCGCGCTACCACCAGGACGATCCCGGACAGGGATTCGTCCCGGTCGAGGATGTCACGGGGACCGCGTTCGTGAAGATCTGGCCGGCCAGCCGGTGGTCCTGGATGACCAACCCCGAGGACACCTTCGCGCACGTTCCCGCGCCCTGATCCGGTGCGAAACCGCTGATGCGCAGGGAGGCGATTCCCCGGAGTGTGTCCCGGCCGCAAGCCGATCTCGTCTGGGAACGTGACCTGCTCGCGGAGCACCGGGTCGTCGCGGGGATGGATGAGGTCGGCCGGGGCGCCCTGGCGGGCCCGGTCTCCGTGGGCGTCGTCGTGGTGGGTCCCGGTTGCCGGGATGCCCCGTGCGGCCTGACGGACTCCAAGCTGCTCACCGCCCCCGCGCGCCGGGCGATGGCGCCACAGGTGCGGCTGTGGGCGGCCTGCTCGGCCATCGGGCACGCCAGTGCTCTGGAGATCGACGCCCTCGGTATCGTCGCGGCATTGCGCCTCGCGGGCCGCCGGGCCATGGCGGTGGTCGAAGCCGATGTGGGCCCCATCCCGGTGGTCATCCTGGACGGCAAGCACGACTGGCTCAGCCTGCCGCCCTCCGATCTGTTCGCTGAATCTGAGACAGCACACGTGGTTTCGGGCGCGACGCAGGCGTCCGCCAGCACCCCGCGGGTGCTCACCCGGGTGAAGGCGGACGTGACCTGCGCGAGCGTCGCGGGGGCCAGCGTCATCGCCAAGTGTGAACGCGATGCGCTCATGACGGAACTGGCACGGGAGCACCCGGAGTACGGCTGGGAGAGGAACAAAGGCTATGGCAGCCCCGCGCACCTGGCGGCGTTGCACCGCCATGGCGTGACCTCGCAGCACCGCCGGACCTGGCGCCTTCCGGCCTGAGGTGAGGGAGGGTGTTTGCCCGAAGTGTCTCTCCGGGCGCGGATAGTCCATGATGGTGTGGTGAGCGCTGAAGACCTGGAGAACTACGAGACCGACATGGAGCTAGCGCTCTATCGTGAGTACCGCGACGTGGTGCCGCTCTTCTCCTACGTGGTCGAGACCGACCGGCGGTTCTACCTGTCCAACTCCGTCGACCTCCAGGTGCGGTCCGCCGCGGGCGAGGTGTACTTCGAGCTGAGACTCGCTGACGCCTGGGTGTGGGACGTCTACCGTTCCAAACGATTCGTGAAGTCGGTCCGGGTCGTGACGTTCAAGGACGTCAACGTCGAGGAACTGGCGCAGGCCGAACTCGAGATCTGACGCGGCTCGCAGGAATCGGACCGCGGACTGGTTCTCCACAGCCACCGGCCGGTGGGAGGTTCTCCCCACTCGCATGGTCACCGCACCGGCTCGGTCGTGCCGCGGCACGATGGCCGTGGAGGTGAGCCATGAAAGCGAGAGTGTCACCAGCGGCCAGTGCCGCGGCAGCCCGGCGCCACGCCCTGGGGTGTGCGGGAGAGGACTACGCTGCCCGATACGTGAGTCACTTGGGCTGGCGGGTCATCGAACGCAACTGGCGGGGGGTGCGCGGTGAGCTCGACCTCTTGGCATGGGAGGGCACTGAACTGGTCGTCGTCGAGGTCAAGACGCGCTCAGGGTGGGGCTTCGGTCATCCGGCCGAGGCCGTGACGGCCAGCAAGCTGGCTCGTATCCGGCGGCTCGCCGGGCAATGGCTGACCGAGCATGCTGTCCGCGCCGAGTCCGTGCGGGTGGATGTGATCGCCGTCGTGCTCAGGGAGGGCGAGTCGCATATCGAGCACTTCCGTGGGGTGCAACCATGACGGAGGGTCCCGCCTCCGCGGTGAATCTGGGTCGCACGGCCGCGGTGGCGCTGGTGGGAATGGAGGGGCACTGGGTCGAGGTCGAGGCTCATCTGGCGGCCAGTATTCCCGGATTCACGATCGTGGGACTTCCCGATGCCTCTCTGGGCGAGGCCCGCGACCGGGTGCGGGCAGCCGTGGCCAATAGCGGACTCGTCCTGCCGCAGCGGCGTATCACCGTGAACCTCGCGCCCGCAGGCCTTCCCAAGGCCGGTGCAGGTTTCGACCTCGCCATCGCGGTCGCTGTCTTGGCGGGCGCGCGGCTGATCGATGGCACCGCCTTGTCCCGGGTGGTCCATCTGGGCGAGCTGGGACTGGACGGCAGAGTGCACCCGATCCGGGGCGTGCTGCCGGCTGTCGCGGCAGCGGCGGCCGCTGGAGCCCAGCGGGTGATCGTGCCACGGCGCAATGCCGCTGAGGCGCGGCTGGTGCCGGGGATCGAGATCGTACCGGTGGCGACGCTGGCCGAGCTGGCTCACCAGTATGGCGCGGACGTCCTGCTGCCCGGCGCACCGGAGGAAGCCGATCCGGCGGCAATGCGGAATCAGGTGGTTCCGCTCGACCTCGACCTGGGTGACGTCGTCGGGCAAGGCGAAGCTCGTCGTGCATTGGAGGTCGCAGCGGCCGGGGGCCACCACCTCCTCATGGTGGGACCGCCGGGGGCGGGCAAGACCATGCTGGCCCGGCGATTGCCGGGACTGCTCCCGGACCTGACGGATCAGCATGCGGTCGAGGTCACCTCCCTCCATTCCCTGGCAGGGACGTTCAATCCGGAGGACGGACTGCTCACCCGGCCGCCGTTTCAGGATCCGCATCACACGGCGACTTCGGCGGCGGTCGTCGGCGGTGGCTCAGGAGTCCCTCGGCCTGGTGCGGTGTCCTTGGCCCATCGCGGTGTGCTGTTCCTCGACGAGGCGCCCGAGTTCGGCGGCAAGGTGCTGCAGACGCTCCGCCAGCCCCTGGAACATGGCGAGCTCGTCATCCATCGAGCGGCCGGCACGGCGCGGTATCCGGCAAGGTTTCAGTTGGTCCTGGCTGCCAACCCCTGCCCCTGTGGCAGTGTGGGCCAGCGATGCTCGTGCTCGTCCCTGGCACGGCGCCGATACCTCGGCAGGCTCTCAGGACCGCTGCTCGACCGTGTCGACCTGCACTGTGAGGTCTGGCAGGTGGGGCGGGCCGACCTGGCCGCTGGCGCGGGTGAGGCATCCGCGGTGGTGGCCTCCCGGGTGCGTGAGGCCAGGGCAGCAGCCGCGGCACGGCTGGCCGGGACCGGCTGGTCGCTCAACGGAGACGTGCCCGGTCCATGGTTGCGGCGGCGTCTGGGCGGCGATCGCAGGCTCACAGCGGAACTCGACCGAGCGATGGAACGAGGGGTGCTGACCATGCGCAGCGCCGACCGGGTGCTGCGTCTGGCATGGACGGTCGCCGATCTCGCCGGCCGCACGGCGCCGACTCGAGCCGACATCGCCCAGGCACTGGCGCTACGTGGCGCGGGTTCCCTGCCATGACGGCGGGCGTCACGGGTCAGGTGACCGATGACCGGTCGGCCAGGGCCGCATGGAGCCGTGTCTCGGAACCCGGAGACCTGGCACTCGGCGCGCTGGTGGGTTCGCTGGGTGCCTTCGAGGCCTGGCAGTGGCTGGTCGAGTACGCGCCCCTTGCCGGCGACCAGCAGTCCGGGGCGGGCCCAGGGCCGATTGATCGCCCCTGGGTGGCACCGCTGCGCCGGTGGGCGAGGCGCCTCAGCCGAGCGGCCGCCGAGCAGGACCTTCAGGCGCACGCTCGACAGGGCGGCTCGGTCGTGATTCCCGGCGACGTGGGCTGGCCGAGCAGGCTGGACGACCTCGGCTTGGAAGCTCCGCTCTGCCTCTGGGTGCGAGGTAGGCACGACCTGGCAGCGGTCCTGTCCACGCCGGTGTCCGTGGTCGGCGCCCGCGCCTGCACAGACTACGGCGTCCGAGTGGCCGGACAGCTTGCCGTGGACCTGGGCGACCGGGGCCACACCATCGTGTCCGGGGGAGCCTATGGCATCGATGCAGCGGCGCACCGTGGTGCGCTTGCGGCCGGTACGCCGACCGTGGTCTTCCTGGCGGGAGGCACTGATCGGTTGTATCCGGCCGGCAACGCACGGATGTTCGAGGAGGTGCTCGGGGCAGGAGGGGTGGTGGTCAGTGAGGCGCCGCCGGGTGCCATCCCGGCTCGGTCACGGTTTCTGCTTCGGAATCGGCTCATCGCCGCGGTCGCGGGGGCCACGGTCGTGGTCGAGGCGGCTCGCCGTTCCGGCGCCCTGGCCACGGCGCACCGCGCCTCTGCGCTGCTACGACCAGTCGGTGCCGTGCCCGGCCCGGTGACCTCGCTCTCTTCGGCAGGCTGCCATGAGCTCCTGCGCAGCGGAGAGGCGGTCTGCGTCACCTCGGCCGCCGACGTGTGTGAGCTCATCGAACCGCTGACCGAGAACGGGCCACGGCAGGATCCCTCACCACGGACGGACGACGAGGCGCTGGTCAGGGGCTCACTCTCAGCGCGGGTGCCTCGCAGCGGTGAGCGGCTGACCCACCTGACCGGGCTGACGATCGAGGCCGTGCAGGGTGCGCTGGGCTCCCTCGAATTGCGTGCGGAGGCCCGGCGGGCACCCGGAGGATGGTTGCGAACGCCAGGGTGAGTCCGCCAGGCGGCCCGATCTCTCCCCGGCCCGCGACGGTGGTCAGCTTCTCGCGACGATTCGTCCCCGAGGTGGGAACAGGGTGATCGTGAGGTCACGAATCGATAACAGACCTTGCGCCTCGGGCCTGCTACGCCCCACGGTGGGCAGATGAGGCAGAACGGGGCGGTCGCGAGATGACCGGTGACCACGGGCCGTCGGATGCCGAAGAAGACTTCCTCCGCTACCTTCGGCTGCAGCGCGGGCTGTCCGACGACACCCTGCGAGCCTATGCCGGAGACCTCGCGAGCCTGCGGCAGCATCGTGCGGGTCAGGGCCTCGATCCGGCGACGCTGACCACATCGGACCTGCGCGGGTGGCTAGCCGCGCTTTCGGAGGCCGGACTGGCACGGGCCACCCTGGCTCGCAGGCGTTCCACCGTGCGGACCTTCTGTCAATGGGCTGTCACCACGGGACGCGCCGCGACGTCGCCGGCCGCACGGCTGGCTGCGCCGCAGCACGGCTCGCGTCTGCCGGCAGTCCTCGCGGTCGGCACCGCCAGAGAGGTGATGGCGATCGCCGAGGAACGAGCCGGCTCCGGCAGCCCGCAGGACCTGCGTGCCTGGGCGTGCGTGGAGTTTCTCTATGGAACGGGGGCCCGAGTCCAGGAGGTCGCGACCCTGGATCTGGCTGATG
>JAATES010000234.1 GCA_015655615.1 Actinomycetales bacterium | reverse complement strand
GGTGCGACGGAGATGCTGGAGAAGATGTCCCAGGGCATCGCAGTCGAGGGGATGGAGTCCCTTCTCCCGGCCCTGGTGGACCGGCTGCTGCCGGTGCTCAACCTGGTCCGGGACGAGTCGCTGCTGATCGTCAGTGAACCCGAGCGGGTGCGGCGGCGGGCTCACGACCTCGTGGCGACGACCGAGGAGTTCTTGGCCGCTGCCTGGTCGGGCGCGGCCGCTGGAGGGAATACGCCGATCGACTTGTCGGCGGCGTCGTTCCTGGACTGGGACGAGGTGCATCACGTCGCTCAGCGGCGTGGGCTGACCTGGTGGTCATTCAGTGCCTTCGGGCTCGACGCAGCGTCGGACGACCCCGCCGATGACGCGGTCGTCCACCGGGACGATTCCGGTTCGCGGGGCGGTCCGGTGACGGCGGACGGACGGGTCCAGGCCGCCGATGGCATCCGCATCGACGCCCGGAACGTCGAGGGCTACCGCGGCGATGTCGCCCGCGCGCTGACAGACATTCGTGCCCTGCAGCATGACGGCTGGCGGCTGATCGCCACCACGCAGGGCTCCGGCCCGGCTCGCCGGATGGTGGAGCAACTCGGCGAGGCGCAGGCCGCGGCACGGTTGGTCACCGACCTGCCTGAGGTTCCGGAGCCGGGGGTGGTGCTGGTCACCTCGGCTCCGGCCGGACCCGGGTTCGTCTTTCCCGAGCTCAAACTGGCCATGTTCAGCGAGTCCGACCTCACCGGCCGGGTGGGCGCCTCAACCCGGGACATGCGCAAGCTCGCGGCCCGGCGCCGCAACACCGTTGATCCGCTGGCCCTCAAGGCCGGTGACCACGTCGTCCACGAGCAGCACGGAGTCGGCCGGTTCATCGAGCTCACCCAGCGCACGGTGGGCACCGGGGAAGCCCGCACGACCCGGGAATACCTGGTCATCGAGTATGCGAGCTCGCGTCGCGGCCAGCCCGGAGACCGGCTGTACGTCCCGACCGACCAGCTCGACCAGATCACCCGGTACGTCGGGGGCGAGTCCCCGACGCTGAGCAAGATGGGCGGCTCCGACTGGGCGAAGACCAAGGGCCGGGCGCGCAAGCACGTCCGCGAGATCGCCAGCGAGCTGATCCGGCTCTACAGCGCCCGGATGGCCACCGAGGGGCATGCCTTCTCTCCGGACACCCCGTGGCAGCGCGAACTGGAGGACGCCTTCGCCTACAACGAGACGGCCGACCAGCTGGTCACCATCGACGAGGTCAAGGCGGACATGGAGAAGTCCGTGCCGATGGACCGCCTGATCTGCGGCGACGTCGGCTACGGCAAGACGGAGATCGCGGTGCGAGCCGCCTTCAAGGCCGTCCAGGACGGCATGCAGGTCGCTGTCCTGGTGCCCACCACGCTGCTCGTCCAGCAGCACCAGGAGACCTTCGCCGAGCGGTATGCGGGCTTCCCCGTCACCGTCAAGGCACTCTCGCGGTTCCAGACCGACAAGGAGGCGAAGGAGGTCCTCGAGGGGCTTGCCGACGGCACTGTCGACGTCGTCATCGGCACGCACCGGCTCATCACGGGCTCGGTGCGGTTCAAGAACCTGGGACTGGTCGTCATCGACGAGGAGCAGCGCTTCGGGGTGGAGCACAAGGAGACCCTGAAGGCGCTGCGGACCAACGTCGACGTGCTGGCGATGAGCGCGACCCCGATCCCGCGGACCCTGGAGATGGCCGTGACGGGCATCCGGGAGATGTCGACCCTGGCCACGCCGCCCGAGGAACGTCATCCCGTCCTGACCTATGTCGGCGCCTACGAGGAGCGCCAGATCGCTGCGGCCGTGCGCCGCGAACTGCTGCGCGAGGGCCAGGTGTTCTACGTCCACAACCGGGTGGAGTCGATCGAGCGGGCGGCGGCCCGGCTGAGCGAACTGGTGCCGGAGGCCCGGATCGCGGTCGCGCACGGCAAGATGCACGAGCGCCAGCTGGATCACGTGATCCGTGACTTCTGGGAGAAGAAGTTCGACGTGCTGCTGTGCACCACGATCATCGAGACCGGATTGGACATCTCCAACGCGAACACGCTGATCGTGGAGCGCGCTGACATGTTCGGGCTCTCCCAGCTCCACCAGCTTCGCGGGCGGGTGGGCCGTGGCCGTGACCGCGCCTACGCCTACTTCCTGTACCCGCCGGAGAAGCCGCTCACCGAGACCGCGCACGACCGCCTCGCCACGGTCGCGGCGTTCACCGACCTGGGCGCGGGCATGCAGGTCGCCATGAAAGACCTCGAGATCCGGGGCGCGGGAAACCTGCTGGGCGGCGAGCAGTCCGGCCATATCGCTGGCGTGGGATTCGACCTCTATGTGCGCATGGTGGGCGAGGCCGTGGCCAGCTTCCGGGGCGAGAAGGACGAGGAGCTCCCGGAAGTCACGCTGGAGCTTCCCGTGGATGCGCACATCCCGCACGAGTACATCGAGGGCGAGCGACTGCGGCTAGAGGCCTACCGCAAGGTGGCCGAGGCGGCGGACGATGAGGCGCTCAACGCGGTCCGCGCGGAGCTGCTGGACCGTTACGGTCCGGTGCCGGCCGAGGTCGACAACCTGTTCGAGGTCGCGACGTTCCGACAGCTGGCGCGGCGTCATGGTCTCGCAGAGGTCACGGGGCAGGGCAAGTACATACGGTTCACTCCCGTCGAGCTGCCGGAATCGGCACAGCTGCGGCTCAAGCGCCTATACCCGGGGTCGGTCATCAAGCCGGCTGTGCGCACCGTCCTGGTGCCGTTCCCGACGACGGCCCGGATCGGTGGCCGGCCGCTCGCCGGCGCGGAATTGCTGGCATGGGCACGTCAGTTCATCGATGCGATCCTGGGCGCACGCATTCTTTAGGATTGTCGCAGTCCAAGAGGCGGGGCGGGTCGTTAAGGGTGGCGTCGGTCGTCTTGACATCGCTGTCAGGTGCCAGGATCATGAAGCCTGCGTTGCTTGTCGTCGATTTCGGCCGATGGAGCATGGACCATATTTTGTCCGTCAAAGACATAACTTTCCCGATGGCGTGGAGGTTTGACAATGATGACGTTCATCGACGGGTCTCTCTGGCGGCGAGTGTCAGTGGGGTGCGCGCTCGTCTTGGCCGCAGGCGGTCTGGTGCCAGCCTCGGCTGCGGTCGCGTCGGATGCTGTGGTGCCCGTCACTGTGGATGCCTGTGCCGGATCCACCGGACTGTCGGTCTACGACGACTCGCAGGGACACAGCGGCACGGTCACGGTGACGGCGACCCAGCCTGGGACGTGCTTGCGGACCTACCGGCTGGACCGGATCGGGGGTTCGACGACGATCACCGAAGGTGCGGGAAAGCCTCTCGTCCGTACCGGATCCTCCCTGCTCGATGCCCTGTACGCACTGGCCGTCCAGGAGGCGGGACAGGACAGCACCGAACACGTCACGCACGGTGACTACAACAACGGCGCCGACATGGACTGCACGGCCGATGGGACCGGCTGCTTCTACACCGGAAAGAACTGGACGTCCATCTGGACGCGCGACGTCTCCTACTCGGCTGCGCTCGGTCTGAGCGCGCTCGACCCGGTCCGCATGCGCAACACCCTGGAATTCAGGCTCTCCGACCGGCGAACCGGGTGGTACGACGAGGCTCCTGATCCGCAGATCCTCCAAGACTCCGGAACCGGCGGCGGCTACCCCAACTCCACCGATCGGGTGAGCTGGGCCACGGGCGCCGCCGAGGTCCTGAACTGGTTACCGGACGAGTACCGCGACGCCTTCGCGGCCACGTCCTACACGGCGTTGTCCAACACGATCGACCATGATCGCCAGGTCGTCTTCGACACCCAGAATCAGCTGTACAGCGGCGAGTCGTCCTTCTTGGACTGGCGGTGGCAGACGTATCCGTCCTGGATCGGCCTGGACATGACGCAGATCGCGCAGAGCATGTCCCTGTCCACCAACGTGACCCACTGGATCGCCATCGATCAGGCGGCGACCCTCGCCGCGCGAGCCGGCGACGCCGCCAAGGCCACCCGCTATCGGACCTGGGCCGACGACCTTGCGGAGGCCATCCGCACCAGGTTCTGGCTGCCCGAGCGGGGGCAGTTCTCGGCACTCGTCACGGGGACCCTGGACCCGGCGCCGACCGAACGCTACGACGCGCTCGGCACCGCGCTGGTGATCCTCTCCGGCATCGCGACCCCGCAGCAGGCAGCGCAGGCGATCGCCAGCTACCCGCAGACCTCTTCCGGCGCGCCGGTGATCTGGCCCCAGCAATCGAGCATCTGGGATAACCGTAGCCAGCTGAGCTACCACAACAATGCTGCATGGCCGTTCGTCACGGCCTTCCTGCTGGAGGCTGCCGCCAAGGTGGGGAATGACACGGCCGCCTCCCGTCAGGTCGACGCGCTGGTGCGCACGCCTGCGCTCTATGGTTCCAACTACGAGAACGTCAACATCGTGGGTGGCGGGCTCAACACCGACACGAACTCGGAACGCCAGCTGTGGAGCGTGGCCGGAATGCTGGGCTCGTTCCAGAAGACGATGTTCGGGGTGGACGCCTCCGCGGACGGCCTGACCGTAGAGCCCTACCTGACGGCGCAGACCAGGCAGAAGTACTTTCCGGACAGTGACAAGATCGTCTTGGAAGGCCTGAGCTATCGAGGCCGGACCGTCGACGTCGAGGTGGCGCTTCCGGGATCCGCAGCTACGGCAGGCAGCTACCAGGTCACAGGTCTGACTGTGAACGGGCAGGCGGTCCAGCCCGGCGCGGTCATCAGCCCGGCCGCCCTGGGTGCCGAGGGGGCGCATGCCACCGTCGCAGTGACTCTGGGCGCGCCGACTGCGAGCGTGCCGGCCACGGCCACGGCCGCAGTGGAGGTGGGGAACCAGGAGGCCCAGTACGGTCCGGACGTCCCGACGGTGTCGACCGTGACGGCCGCCAGTGCCACCACGATCAACCTGGGCATCGACCTCGGAGGCAACAGCCCGAGTCAGGTCAGCATGGATGTCCTGCGCGACGGCACGGTCATCGCCGATGACGTTCCCGCCTCGACGGGCTATGCGGACACCACCGCGTCCGGGATGGCCTCGCATTCCTACTGCTATTCGGTGCGGCTGACCTACCGGTCCAGTGGCAACACCTCGCAACCGGCCAAGGCCACCTGCTACTGGGGGCCTGGCGGTGAACGGATCCTGGTGGCGGACTCCTCGGAGTTCGTCGACAAGGTCGGAGGTGAATGGAGTGACAAGACCATCAACGGGGTGACCCACCATTACGTGAAGGACTGGGGCAACGGGCTGAACGACTCGTTGACCTCGCGGCTGACGGCGACGAAGACCGGCAGCTACCTGGCGCAGGTCAGCTATGCGGTCAGCGCCAATCCGGACGTCAGGCTGGGCGTGTCCTCGGGTATCAAGATGCTGTCCGTCTATGACGAGGCCACCGGTGACCTGATCACCCGCAAGCCGGTCGTCATGCCGAACACCGGGGACTGGTCCACGATCAACAAGTCGACCTTCGTCCCTGTGGACCTTGTCGGAGGACGCGAGTACCGGCTGGTGGTGTCCTCCGACAAGCTCGCTGTGAACATGGGCTACTTCCAGGCCAACAGCGTGTACCGCACGAGTGCCGAGAACCTTAACAGCGCACCGAAGAACGCGAACGACATCTTTGAGATGCGGCTGCTTCTCAAGGACGTCCCCGATCTTGCAGTGACGGCGCGCGGCCCTGCCGCGCTCACCTCGGGTGCCGTGGTCTCGGGAACCCTGGCGACGGTCACCGGTGGCCTCGCGGCAGACGCGAGCGGACTGAGCGCGACGGTGGCTTGGGGCGATGGCTCGAGTGACACCGGTGTGGTGACCAGTGACGGGTTCGGGACCTTCACCATCAGCGGTGGGCACCGGTTCACCACACCGGGCACCTTCGAAGTCGTCCTGTCCTTGTCCGACGGCCAGCAGACCCGCACCGGCACGTTCGCGGTCACCGTGAGCCGCTCGGGCATCGTGGCGAGCACGCCCGCCATCACCGGAACGGCCCAAGTGGGCAAGGTCCTGCGCGTCGTCACGGGGACGTGGAGCCCGGCGGTGACGCTGACCTACCAATGGCGTGCCGACGGTGTGGTCATTCCGGGCGCACGCTCCGCGTCGCTCAGCCTGCGGGCGGCCCAGGCGTGAAAGCGGATCACCGTCTCGGTCACGGGCACGCCCGCGACCTCGGGTCCAGCCCCGGTCGTCCGTACCTCTCCGGCCACGGCGGTGGTGGCCAAGGGTGTGCTGTCGGCGACGACGGTGACGATCTCCGGAAAGAAAAAGGTCGGCAAGAAGGTGCGCGCCGTGGTGAAGCGGGCAAAGCCGGGTCCGGTGAAGGTCACCTACCGGTGGTACGTCGGACGCAAGAAGATCGCGAGGGCCACCAAGCCTTCGTTGACGCTGACTCGTGCCTGGCGGGGAAAGAAGATCAAGGTGAAGGTCACCACCAGAAAGGCGGGCTACCGCACCGTGACGGTCACATCGCGTGCGGTGCGCGTGGCGAAGTGAGCGAGTACTGACGCGGGCAGAGCCGGCTTCCCGCCCGGGAGGGATGCCGGTTCAGCATGCTTCCAGGGGCCACCTTTGCGGTTCTGTACATGTTTGTGAAAACTTGCGATGCACGGTATAGTATCCCCAGTCGCTCTCGCGTTGGTGTGAGAGCTCTCGTCATTGCGGATGAGGTACCCATGCCCGTGTCAGCACGCTCGCGCCTTCGACGTTCGCTGGGGGCCGCGGTGACCGCAATGACCCTCGCCCTGGCCGGTGGTGTGGTCGCGTCACCGCTGGCTCAGGCGGACACGCCATGGACGGTGACCGATCCGGGCGGCACAGTCTCCGCCCAGGTCACGCTCTCAGGCAGTGGAGAACTCGGGGTGACGGCCACGACTTCCGGTACGACGGTGCTGACGGTGGCCAAGCTCGGCCTCGTGACGTCGGCGGGCGACCTCTCAACCGGCTTGACCGTGACCTCCAG
>JAATES010000166.1 GCA_015655615.1 Actinomycetales bacterium | reverse complement strand
GTATCGGGGAACGCACTGGACGTCGCGTACGCCATCGGCACGTCCCTCAACTCGGCCGCCATCCATATACCGGGCGATTCTGCGCGCTGTCTGGTCAACACGCTCGACCACAGCTTCCTGGTGTACTTCCTCGGTACCGGGTTGACGGTCGTCCTCATCGGCCCGCCGCAGTGGAACATCGTGCTGACAAGTCGCAGGGTCGAGCCCCTGCTCGCGGCGTTCGTCGACGCCTATCTGGCAGAGATGCAGCTGGCCCATCGGCCGCAGCAGAAGGAGACGCGGTCAGAACGCCGTGACCGGGGGCGCGGTGCCCGCGGCCTCCCGCAGCGCCGTCGCTCCGTGCCGCTCCCCACGACAACGCGCGCCGCTCCGCCTGCCGAAGAAGGGACGGCCGAACCTCGGACGCCGGAGTCAGAAGTACTCGCCGCCCCAGGGCTGATCCGCGACGTGGACGTCCTGAATCGCGTCCTCAAGGGCCTGGGCGGACTCTCCTGACCGCGAGGTGGCTCCCGGTGACGTGTCGTCCTCTGCCCTCTCCTATGCCCTCGCGGCCACGTCCTCAGCCCTGGGCATTGCTTTGATGCCGAGCTACTCGGGCACTGGAGGCACCGTCGGCCGGCGGCGTCGGCTGCTCCGCCTCGCTGCGCGCACCTTTCGACCCGGCCCGATGCGCCACGTGGTCGGCGACTTCGGCACTGAGCTCCTCAGGCACATCGAGATCGCGAACCGCGACCCGCAGCAATGACCTGGAGTCCCGCGGGAGCGCCAACAAGGGACGCGGCAGTGTCCCCATGTCGTAGCCGAGCATCTCGCCCAGGCTGTGTGTCACCCGGATTCCGCCGTACTGGCCGGCAAGAACCGCCAGAGCGGTGAGCTTGCGCTGGAGTGACCTGGCATCGGCCTTGCGGTTATGGGTTGCCGCGTAGGCGATCGCACTGACCAGGTGCGGGAGCAGACCCGCCAACGAGGAGTGCCACGTGGTCGCTCCATCGATCAGGACCTGTGCACCCATGGTGTCGCCGCTGAATCCGTAGTCCAGCCTCTTCGCCGTGCGCGGCGGAAGCTCGGCCAGGACCTTGTGCCGGCGCTCGCGGGCCTGCGAGGCTGAGGCTGCGTTGTCTTTGAAACCCTGTACCCCGCGAAGTCGCGCCAGCCGGGTGAGCTGTTCGGTTCCGAACCGGTACTGCGTGGTCGACGGCGTGTTGTAGACCCAGATGCCCGTGGTGGTCCGGCTGGCCACATCCCGGTAGAGCGTCATGACCTCGTCAGGAGTCAGAGTCTGATAGGACACCGGCGGCAATAGCACGCCGTTGACCCCTGCCTCTTCCGCCTCGGCGAGATTGTGGGCCACCTCTGCTGAGGTCAGTGCGCCGATCCCCGCGATGATAGGAACGCGCCCCTCCACCACGGCGAGAGCCGTGCGGATGGCACGGCGCCGCACAATGCGAGGAAGATAGGCGAAACCACCGGTGCTGCCCAGCAGCCCGATGGCTGTCGCACCGGCGGTCACCGCACCATCGATGAGCTCTTCGTAGGTCTTGGTCAGCAGCCGGCCAGCGTCGTCTCGGGGCGTGGGGATGTACGCCGCCAACGGGCCGAGTGTGGACACCCCTCCAGGGTAGCGGTCCCGCCGCGTGCGGTATACGGAGTTCACTGGAAATCTCTCGAGGATGTCGCTACCGCCAACGACAGCGGACTGAGGTGCTCTGCGACCAGGTTCGTCGCGCCGTCTGCCCGTTCCACCCTGCCCCGGATCACCAAAGCCGCACTACTACGAGCCGTCCCGCGGAATCGACTCCAGACCCCGGCCGAGCACACCACATTGAGCAATCCCGTCTCGTCCTCCAATGATACGAAAGTCACTCCCCTCGCGGTGCTCGGCCGCTGTCGGTGCGTGACCACTCCGGCGACGATGACCCGTCGCTCCGCCTCATGCTGGATCACCTCGGCGATGGTCAGGACGCCATCGGCCTGCAACCGGGGGCGGACGAACTCGGTCGGAAAACTGGTGGGGGTCACTGAGGTGGCCCAGACATCCGCCACCGCCGTCTCCACCTCCGACAGGGAGGGGAGGGTGGGTGCGACGATCCCTGCTGCCACACCGGGAAGTGTGTGGCCGGACTCCAGCGAGAGCGGCCCCGCGGCCCACAGGCCTTGTCTGCGGTCAAGCCCGAACCCCACCAACGCCTCGGCCGCAGCCAGGCCCTCCAGTTGGCTGGTGGTGAGGTTCACCCGCCGCACCAGATCTCCTGCATCCGCGAACGGCCCGGATCGCTCTCGTTCCGCCACGAGTTCTTGGGCCTTGGCCGCACCCATCGAACGCACCTGCGCCAAGCCCAGCCGCACCGCCAGCGTGCCATCGGCCTGCCGCTCGACACATGCCTGAACCTGCGAATGCTGCACATCGGGGCGCCAGGTCACCACGCCGTGCCTTCGTGCATCGGCAACCAAAGACTGCGGCGAATAGAACCCCATCGGCTGTGCCGCCAGCAGAGCCGCATAGAAGGCTGCCGGATGATGCACCTTGAGCCAGGCACTCGCGTAAACGAGGTAAGCGAATGAGAAGGCGTGCGACTCCGGAAACCCGAAGTCCGCGAAAGCACTCAGCTTGTCGTAGATCTCTGCGGCCGTTGCAGGCTCGATCCCCTTGTCGACCATGCCGGAGAGAAGCCGCACCCTCAGCTGTTCCATCCGTTCCGCCGAGCGCTTGGATCCCATCGCACGGCGCAACTGGTCGGCCTCGACGGCGGTGAACCCGGCGGCATCCACCGCGATCTGCATGAGCTGTTCCTGGAACAACGGCACGCCCAGCGTCTTCTCCAGGGCCGGACGCACCAGCGGATGGGGATACCATTCGTCCTCGCGTGCTGTTCCGTTCCGCCGCTGCTTGCGCCGCGTGATGTAGGGATGGACCGAACCCCCTTGAATGGGGCCGGGACGGATCAGCGCCACCTCGACGACGATGTCGTAGAACGTACGCGGTTGCAGCCGCGGCAACGTCGCCATCTGGGCGCGCGACTCCACCTGGAAGACGCCCACCGTGTCCGCAGCGCACAGCAAGTCATACACCAAGGGATCGTCCTGCGGAATCGAGTACAGGTCCACAGTGCCCTGTCCTTGCCGGGCTAGTTCCTCGAAAGCCAGCCGCAGCGCGGTGAGCATGCCCAGGCCGAGCAGGTCGAACTTCACGAGCCCGGCCTCGGCACAGTCGTCTTTGTCCCACTGCAACACCGTGCGGCCCGGCGTCCGGGCCCACTCCACCGGGCAGACGTCGATGACCGGGCGATCGCACAGCACCATGCCGCCGGAGTGGATCCCCAGATGCCGTGGCAGCCGCATCATCCGCTCAGCCATCGCCAGGACCGGCTCCGGAATGCCTGCCAGGTCGTCCGGCGCCGGCTCCTCCACCGCGTTGGCGGTCCCCCAGGGCTTCACCACCACCTTGCCGCCGCGTAACGATCCCCACCGTTCGATTCGTTTGCTCCAGGCATCCTGCTGCCCCGTCTCATACCCGAAGGCCCGAGCTGCATCCCGCACCGCTGACCGTGGCCGGTAGCTGATGACGTTGGCCACCTGTGCCGCATGAGTGCGGCCGAACCTCGCATAGACGTGCTGGATGACCTCTTCGCGACGTCCCGATTCGATGTCGACATCGATGTCCGGTGGGCCGTCCCGTTCCGGTGCGAGGAACCTCTCGAACAGGAGCCGGTGGTGGACCGCGTCCACTGCCGTGATCCCCAGGGCGTAGCAGACCGCTGAGTTCGCTGCCGAGCCCCGGCCCTGTGCGAGGATCCCGTTTGACCGGCAGAACTCCATGATGTCGTGGACGATCAGAAAGTACCCGGGGAAGTCCAGGTCCGTGATGATCGTGAGCTCGCGTTCGATCTGGGCATAGGCGCCCCTGACCCGTTCCTGGCCTGGCGGCCCGTAACGGTGGTGTGCGCCACGCAGCGCCAGCTCCCTCAGCCAGGTCGCCTCGGTGTGTCCGGCAGGGACAGGGTGTGGTGGCAGGTTGGGAGCCACGAGCTTGAGGTCGAAGGCACACTCCTCGGCCAGGCGCGCCGCTGTGGCCACCGCCTCCGGATGGTGACGATGCCGGGCATACATCTCCGCCGGGGTCCGCAGGTGCGCGGTAGGGGCGGCCGGCAGCCAGCCGTCCATCTGGTCCAGATCACGACGGGACCGGATGGCCGCGAGCACCGCAGCAAGGTCCGCCTCGGAGGGACGGGCATAGTGCACGTTCCCGGTCGCGACCAAGGGCAGTCCGGCGGCCGCGGCCACAGCCGCCAACGCCGCGTTCCGGACGCCGTCGCGTGGATCGCCCTGGTCGGTGATCTCGACGGCGACGTTGTCCCGGCCGAAGAGAGCGGTCAGCCGGTCGACCTGAGCGCGAGCGCCGTCGAGATCCATGCCCAGCGCCGTTCCGGCCGGGTCGAGGGCCCGGCGCACGGCTCCCTTGCGGCATCCCGTCAGCACGAGCCATTCCCCCTGTGCGTGCTCGCCGAGTTCCTCTAGGTCATAGCGCGGGTACCCCTTGACTCCCCCGGTCAGCTGAGCCATCGCGATCGCACGCGACAATCGGGCGTAACCCGGTGCCCCTCGTGCCAGGACCAGCAGATGGTCGCCGTGGGGGTCAGGCATGCCCGCACGCTCGTCAGGGCCCCCGGTCGTCCCCTCCGCCGGCAGGGTGAGCTCCGCCCCGAAGACCGTCTGAAGATCGGTGTCGCGAGCCGCCTCCGACAGCTGGACGACCCCGTAGAGGCCATCGTGATCGGTCACGGCCAGGGCGGAGAGCCCGCACCGCAGTGCCTCGGCGACCAGGTGCTCCGGGGTGCTGGCCCCGTCCAGAAAGCTGTAGGCCGAATGCGCATGGAGCTCGGCATACGGGCGGGCGGGCCGCTCGCGGGGCTCACGCTCAGTCATAACGGCCATCGCAGAGCCACCGGCCGTCGCTGTAGGAGACCAGCAGGCCCTCACCCGTCTCCGTCACGACCTGGAGGTAGACCGCCCGGACTCCCTCACTCGCCCACCAGCGTTCCACCACCGGCCAGGGCCCGGCCCAGCGGGCGATCTGCTGGACAGACCCCTGAGGGAACTGGAGGTGATGCGGTGGTCCGCTCATGCTGAGGCGTTCGGTCACCACGACCGTGTCACCCTGCTGATCCCAGATCTGCACCGCCAGAGGCTCAACCGGGATGCTGGTGGGTGCCGGCCCTGGAAGACTGTGCGGCCAAGGACGATCATGGGGTTTGGCAGGGGATGGAACCTGGCCCCAGGGCACGATTCTCACCTGGTCGCGTGGGGTGCGCCCCCCTTGAGCCACGGCAGTGAAGACGCCGTCCGCGCCGAGCAAGCCGTGCAGGCGGTCCGCTGTGCGGTGGGCGCGAGCGGCTCCCGAGCTGTGCGTCCCCCACAGTCCTTCGCCCTGGGTCGGAGCCGGGTGGACCTCGACCGCGTCGATCTGCAGGTGCCGTACCGGGGCGACGTCCGGGTCGGCGTTCTGCGAGCCGGTGGCGCGGTGCGGTGCGGAATCACTTCCCGCTCGGCTCAGCCAGCCGTCGAGTTGCCATCGCACGCGATCGGCGATCTGCCGAGGAGTCATCCCGCCCCAGGTCGCCTCATCTGCCTGCCAGCAGCGGGTGAGGAGGTCCCCCTGCGTCGTGGTGGCGGTGATCTGAAGGAGGGCGCACGTCAACGACTGGTCGAGCAGCATCCGGTGCAGCCGCTCTGCCATCGGCTGCGCTGCGAACATCACGGTCTCGGACCGCAGCGCCGGCGGGTCGATCTCCTGCGTCACACTCAGTTCCGTGGCGGGGCGCCACAGGTCGACCATCCGGTCCGCCTCACCCCCCGCCAGTCGGTAGGCCCGCTCCCCTCGGTCACCGAATCGGGTACGGACCGCATCCGGTGTGAGACCGAGCAGATCTCCCAGGGTGAAGAGGCCCAGTCGCACCAGCAGCGCGGTCAGGTCCGCTAATGCCGCGGTCTCCCGTCCGTCACCGTCCCCGGTCATGTAGCGCAGCACCGTGACGGGCTGGTGCCGTAAGAACTCCGCGGTCTCGCGGTACGGGACCAGCATGCCACGATGCGCCGCGACCACCGCCGCGAAGGCAGTTCCCGCAGACCCGATCATGCACTCTGCCCCGGTCATGAGCGCCACGGCATCGGTCACCTGCCCGGCCAGCGCGCTCAAGCCCGCTTCAGCTCCCCCGGCGAACTCCGCTCGACGGCGAGCAGAGTCGGGTTGTCGTGCCCAGAGCAGTCCGGGCCGGACCACGGTGAGGTGGGCCATCACCCCCTCGACCGCGCGAGCCACCTGCTCGAACCCGCGGATCTCTGCCGGATAGTCCCGTGGCAGGATGCGCACCTCGGGCGAGGCCTCTTGCGCGGTGCGCCGCCGCATGCCGCGGCGCACCCCCTGTGCGCGTGCCATCGCGGAGGCGGCCAGGATCGTCCGGCCCTCCGCCACCGCCGCCGGGACCTCGGCCGTCAATCCGGCCAGGTCCATGGCGACCGTCACCGGCCAGTCCGGAACCCAGACGGC
Organism: Actinomycetales bacterium; assembly: GCA_015655615.1. Lineage (GTDB taxonomy): Bacteria > Actinomycetota > Actinomycetes > Actinomycetales > Cellulomonadaceae > Rarobacter. The sequence continues at coordinate 2,114 of JAATES010000166.1, read as the reverse complement.
CATGATCTGTTGCTCGCGGTTCCGGCTGCCGGCGAGCGCCTGCGCCACTGCCGTCATCCGGCTCGCCTCGCCCAGGGTTCCATCGCCTGTTCGTGCTGCCCCGGAACCGCTCGTCGTCCCGCACAGGTCACAGTGAGATGAGAGCCCTGCAGCCACCCGTCGCCGGCATCGATGCCATACCACTGGGAACGAAGCGCAGTGATCTCGGCTCCGGCGCCCGGCCAGGATGTCACGCTGAGCAGCACCCGGTGGTTCTGTCGCACTTTGCCCATCAATCTGCGGCGGTCACGGTCGCTGAGGGACACCTGCGGTCCGCAGACGACCACCTCAAAGCCATCCAGTGCCGCCGCCACGGCCGTGGCGGACTGCAATCCGGGATCCGGGACCAGCACGAGCTGCGGCAGTGCGATGCCCTGCTGGTGCAGAGCGGCCAGCCCGACCTCTGGCATGCCCAGGAGCACCATCCATACCCGGCGATCTGAGATCTCGGCCAGCAGCGACATCAGCAAAGAGGTCGACCCCTTCACCACGGTCACGCTCCCCCGCCCCAGACCCTGCGGGAGGCTTCCCCGCAGAGCCTGGGGCACCGGGTATCCCCCCTCCTCGCCGATGTCGCTCGCGCGATTGCTCGTCGAGGCAGCCGTTGCTGCCGTCAGCACCTTCCGCGCATGGTCCAAACGTGCTTGCGCTTCACCGGGCATGCGGTCCTCCTCTCGCTCTCACATCTATCGTATGCATGTTCTAACAAACCTCGGACATGTGGTGGGGGCGGCGAGGGATTGTGGGTGCGCTCAGACCACGCACGGGCGATGATGGGGGCATGAGCCTTGAGCGACCGATACACCCGGACCCCTATACGCTCCTGCCTGCGGTTCCGTCCTTCACCCTGGTCAGTGAGGACTTCGCCGCAGGCGCGCCCCTTGCCCGCGAGTTCAGCGCGGAGGGTGACAATGTCTCCCCGCACCTGTCCTGGTCGGGATTCCCGCCGGAGACCCAGTCCTTCGCCGTCACGATGTTCGATCCGGACGCCCCCGTGCCCGCCGGATGGTGGCACTGGAGCGTGGTCGACCTGCCAGCTGACGTGACGGAGCTTCCCAGCGATACCGGTCAGAGCGACCTCACCTTGCCCGGGGCCGCCTTCCATCTGCGTCAGGACGGGGGCGACCACGCCTATGGCGGCCCCTTGCCTCCCATCGGGGACCGCCCGCACCGCTACTACTTCGCGGTGGCCGCACTCGACGTGGACACCCTCGATGTCACCGACGAGGACAGCTGCACTCGCGTGGCCTTCGCCGCTTGGCCGCGCACGCTCGCGCGAGCCGTGCTCGTGGGCACCTACCGAAGATGAACCTGCGAGGGCCACGGCCCGCACACTCCCGTATGCGCCGTGGCCCCTGCACTGCGTTAGCCTGCTGTGCATGATCTTGCCCGATCGCCACCGCACCTCACCCGGCAACGCTGAGGCCGCCCCCGCCACTGAACCGCCCGGAACCGGCACCATCACCTGGCTCCCTGCGCACCAGCACCCTGACCTCCTCTCACCCCTGACCCACTCCGCGGTCCTGGCCTGGCTGCGCCAAGCACCACAGGTCTCCTCCTTGCTCCGCGTCGCGGAGATCGACCCTGAGGTCTCTGACACTGCGGCGATGAGTGATGCGTACGGGATCCCGATGCACGCCTCTGTGAATTGCGTCCTGGTGGCCGGACGACGCGAAGGCGTCGAGCGCACGGCAGCCGTCGCAGTCCGCGCCTCGACCCGCGCTGACATCAACGGTGCCATCAAACGCCTCCTGGCCGTACGCAAGGCCTCCTTTGTTCCCGTTGATCGCGCCGTCCAGGATTCCGGCATGGAATACGGGGGCATCACCCCTGTGGGGCTTCCCCCGGCCTGGCAGGTCCTGCTCGACGCCCAGATCGCCGCGGACCCCGAGTGGGTCGTGATCGGCTCCGGGGTCCGCCGGTCCAAGCTGACCTTGCCGGGAGTGCTGCTGTCGCAGCTCCCCGGCCTCCACGTCGTGGAGAATGTGGCCCTGGCATGATCCAGCCTCCAAAGCCGGACCTCGCGCTGCTGGAGGTCACTCCGGCTGGTCCTGCTGACGTCCCGGGGCTGGCCG
>JAATES010000397.1 GCA_015655615.1 Actinomycetales bacterium | reverse complement strand
CGCGGCGGATGGCCTGACGGTGACCGATGTCGACGTCGCCATCGATTGCTCGTCGGGTACCTATATCCGTGCCCTCGCCCGTGATCTGGGATCCGCCCTCGGCACCGGTGGTCACCTGACCCGGCTACGGCGCACCGCCGTGGGCCGGTTCGGCATTGCGGAGGCGCAGGGAATCGAGGAACTGTCTGCCGGGACGGAATCCGCGGGGGCTCTGCCGGTGATCTCGCTCGCTGCGGCGGCTTCCGCGGCCATGACTGTGCGTGCACTGACCGCGCAGGAGGCGGTGGAACTCGGCCACGGGCGCACGATCGAACCGGCGGGTGTCGTCGGGATCCAGGCTGCCGTCTCACCCTCGGGCGATCTGGTGGCGATCGTGGCGGACTCTGCGCGGCGGGGCATCGTGAGGGCGCGCCCCGCCGTGGTCTTCGCTGTCGTGTCCTGACGGCTAAGGGGCCACAGCCCATTGAGCCCGGGCGGCAGAGGTGGGTGCGTCACCTCGGTCCACCTGCTGTCATGGCACACTTGACTGCGGTGTCGGCGGCTCCGCCTGCGGGCCGGGCCGTCCGCCATCGTTGATCACCGGCTGCTGGAGAGGACGACTGTGCTGCGTTGGACGGACCTGGATCAGGTGCCGGTCGGCTACGGCCCGTCGGTGGTGACCATCGGGAACTTCGACGGAGTTCACCGAGGTCACGCCACCGTGCTCCAGCGGATGGTGGAGGCCGCTCACGCGGGCCGGGAGAAGGCCGTGGCGGTCACCTTCGCTCCGCATCCGCGTGCCGTCCACGACCCCGAGGGTGCGCCTGCTGCGATCACCGGCCTGGCTGACCGGCTGGACCTGATGGCCGCCACGGGTCTCGACGCCACCTTGGTGCTGACCTATACGTGGGATTTCGCGCAGCAGACGTCATCGGAGTTCGTGTGGGACTGCCTGGTGCGCCCGTTGGGGATGACGCGCATCGTGGTGGGGCACGATGTGCGGTTCGGGCGGGGCAACGCCGGGAACCTGGAGACGCTGCGTGAACTGGGTGAAGAGTTCGGGTTCGCGGTGGACGTGATAGCGGACGTGGGCTCGTCCGGCACGATCGCCCGCTGGTCGTCGACCCGGGTGCGCGCTCTGCTCGCGTCCGGCGAGGTCGCCGAGGCGGCGCAGATCCTCGGCCGGTACCACAGTGTGACCGGCGTGGTGGTCCATGGCGATGCTCGCGGGCGGACTCTTGGCTTTCCCACGGCCAATGTCGGCGGGGTCACCGAGGCGGTCCCCGCGGATGGCGTCTATGCCGGGTGGCTGGCGGCTGCCGGTGAGAGGTTCCCGGCGGCGGTCTCCGTCGGGACCAATCCGACCTTCGGCGGCCCGCAGCGCAGGATCGAGGCCTATGTGCTGGATCGCACCGACCTGGACCTCTACGACGCTGCTGCGAGGGTGGAGTTCGTCGACCGGGTCCGGGGTCAGGTCACGTTCGACGGCACCGAGCCGTTGATCGCCCAGATGCATCGCGACGTCGCCGTCGTGCGGGGCATCCTGCACGTCTGACCCCCTGCCGGCGGCGGCCCGAGCGTACCAGTGCATCGGCCCGCGGCCCGGGGGCACGGCATGGAGACCCGGAATCCTGGTACGATGGTCATGCCGTCAGATCGGCCGCGGATCCATAGCGCCCGGGTGGACAAGCCCCGGAGCACCGCGCAACGAATACCCAAGGAGAACTGTGCCACTCGATACTGCCACCAAGACTCAGATCATCACCGAATTCGGTTCCAGCCCGACTGACACCGGTTCACCCGAGGTCCAGGTCGCACTGCTCACGCAGCGCATCAAGGACCTCACCGAGCACCTTCGGGAGCACAAGCACGACCACCACAGCCGTCGTGGTCTGCTGCTCCTGGTCGGACAGCGCCGTCGCCTGCTGGGCTACCTGCAGAAGATCGACATCGAGCGCTACCGCAGCCTGATCGAGCGCCTCGGCCTCCGCCGCTGACGTCGACTGGACCAGCCCGGACCCGTGACGGGTCCGGGCTGGTCCTGCAAAGGCACCCAGCAGTACATCTCCACACCACCAGCCGCGACCCGCAGGCCCAGCTCGGTCCTCGGTAGTGGCCTACGGAACCTTGTGTCCGTGGGCCTCGATCGAAGACCGCCGTCGCCTCCGGCTCGCACACCGAGAATGGGAGGGCACACATGGAGGGTCCCGAAATCAAGTTCGCAGAAGCAACCATCGACAATGGCCGCTTCGGCACCCGTACCGTCCGCTTCGAGACCGGTCGGCTGGCCAAGCAGGCCGGCGGAGCAGTTCTCGCCTACCTCGACGGTCAGACGACGCTGTTGTCGACCACGACCGCCGGGAAGCACCCCAAGGAGCAGTTCGACTTCTTCCCGCTGACGGTGGACGTCGAAGAGCGCCAGTACGCCGCAGGCAAGATCCCCGGCTCGTTCTTCCGGCGGGAGGGTCGCCCCTCCACGGATGCGATCCTGGCCTGCCGCCTAATCGACCGGCCGCTGCGCCCCTTGTTCGTCAAGGGCCTGCGCAACGAGGTCCAGGTCGTCATCTCCGTGCTGACCATCCACCCGGACGACTCGTACGACATCCTCGCCATCAACGCCGCGTCGGCGTCGACCCAGATCTCGGGCCTGCCGTTCTCCGGCCCGGTCGCCGCCGTCCGGGTCGCCCTCATCGAGGGCCAGTGGGTGGCCTTCCCGAAGTACTCCGACAAGGAGCGGGCCGTCTTCGAGATGGTCGTCGCCGGTCGCAAGATCGTGGCCGAGGACGGCACCGAGGACGTCGCCATCGCGATGATCGAGGCCGAGGCCACGGACGACGCCTGGAACCTCATCAAGAACGAGGGCGCCGGCGCACCGACCGAGGAGGTCGTCGCGCAGGGCATCGAGGCGTCCAAGCCGTTCATCGCGGCTCTGGTGGACGCGCAGGCCGACCTGGCTGCCCAGGCCGCCAAGGAGACGCAGGACTTCCCCTTGTTCCCCGACTACCAGGCCGATGCCTTCACGGCCGTCGAGGACGCCGTCACGGAGCGCCTGAACGAGGCGTTGTCCATCGCGGACAAGCAGACCCGCGAGAACCGCCTGGACGAGATCAAGGCCGAGGTCCAGGGCGAGCTGCTCGAGTCCTTCGCAGGCCGCGAGAAGGAGATCTCCGCAGCGTACCGTTCGGTGCAGAAGCAGATCATCCGCAAGCGCATCCTCACGGACGGCTTCCGCATCGACGGCCGGGGCCTGCGCGACATCCGCACGCTGTCGGCCGAGGTCGAGGTGCTGCCCCGGGTCCACGGCTCGGCGATCTTCGAACGTGGCGAGACCCAGATCCTGGGTGTGACCACGCTGAACATGCTGCGCATGGAACAGCAGATCGACTCGCTGTCCCCGATCACGCGCAAGCGTTACATGCACAACTACAACTTCCCGCCCTACTCCACCGGCGAGACCGGACGGGTCGGCAGCCCCAAGCGCCGCGAGATCGGTCACGGAGCGCTGGCGGAGCGGGCCCTCGTGCCCGTGCTGCCCAGCCGCGAGGAGTTCCCCTACGCGATCCGCCAGGTCTCCGAGGCACTCGGCTCCAACGGCTCCACCTCGATGGGCTCGGTCTGCGCGTCGACCCTCGCGCTGCTCAACGCCGGCGTGCCGCTGCGCGCACCGGTCGCGGGCATCGCGATGGGCCTGGTCTCCGGCGTGGTGGACGGACAGCAGAAGTACGCTGCGCTGACCGACATCCTGGGAGCCGAGGACGCCTTCGGCGACATGGACTTCAAGGTCGCCGGAACGCGGGAGTTCGTCACGGCCATCCAGCTCGACACCAAGCTCGACGGTATCCCGGCCTCGGTGCTCGCCGGTGCGCTGACCCACGCCAAGGAGGCTCGCCTGGCGAT
>JAATES010000377.1 GCA_015655615.1 Actinomycetales bacterium | reverse complement strand
TGGGCACCGTGGACACCTCCGTCGCCGCGGATCACCCGCTCGCCACCGTGTTCGTCACGGCCGATGGACGTCGCACGTATGCCGCGTCCAATGTCACCTCCGCGCCCGTGACGGTCTCGTTCTCCGACTGCACCACGCTGGTGGTCCCCGCCGGCCAGGTGGCCACGACCGGATCGACCACCTGGCATGGCGGCTCTGCCGCTGGGGGCACCGGAGTCGGCTACCGCTCGGCGGTGTGGCCCGGTTGCGCGCAGACCCCCACAGATCCGACGGACCCGACGGATCCCACGGGACATCCCACCGTGCCGGGCACGCCGGTGACGCCGGCCGTTCCCGTCACACCGTCCACTCCGGTCGCCGATCCCCAACCGGGCAAGTCAACCACCAAACGACACGCCACGATCCGCAAGATCACCGTCGTCAAGGGCAAGGCCGGAAAGGCCAAGTACGCGCTGAAGAAGGGCAAGCGGGCCACCCTGCGAATCTGGCTCCGAGCGCCTGGCTCGATTCACGTGACCGGGCGGCTGCGCCTGACCGTGGGTGGCCGGACGGTCGGCAAGGCGAAGGTCAAGAAGACGTCTCGCGGATATGTCGCCACCGTGAAGGTCGCATCAAGAAAGAAGGGGAGGATCCTCGTGCGGTACTCCGGTGACAAGAATCTAGTCAGTGAGGTTTTCCGCACTCCACTCAGGGTCCGCAAATAAATCTCGGCTATTCGACTGCCCTGCAATCGGCAGGTCCATGCTGTAGCGGATCAGCTCCCACACCGTTAGGATGAATCCCATACGTGGGAGCGATCCTAACGATGGTCGGACCAGTACAGACACACCTGCGCAGTTGGGCCTTCGGGCCTAGCACCACTCAATGAGGAGAACCAGTGCGGCGACGATCACGGATCATGGCGGGCTTGAGCATGTTTGCGCTGGCGACATCAGGCCTGGTGACAGGACTACCCCCCGCTCAGGCGGTGGCCACGACACTCCCCCTGGTGATCAAGAACGACTCCGGAGTATCAGGGCCGCTATACGTCGCCATCCTGGGCGTCAACCCGGCCACCGGCAAGGATGCCTGGGTCACCGCCAATGGGCAGGTCAGGGATGTCCCGGCATCGAGCTCGTCCGCAGCGGTTCCGATCCCTGACACCGTCATGATCTCGGGCCCCGCCACGGGCAGCACGCTCACCCTGCAGACACCGCGCCTCAACTCCGGCCGCATCTACTACTCCTACGGGACCGCGCTGCAATTCCTCTACGTCAAGAATGACCTCGGAGCCACCAAGATCGTCTATCCCTCGTTCCTTGATGGTTCTGCGAATGCCTTGATCCTGCATGGCAGCGCCGAATACACCTTTGACGATTCCGGGATATTCTTCAACTCGACGCAGGTCGACTATGTGGGGCCTCCGGTGCAGATCGGAGCCCAGGCCGCAGGCAGTTCCACCATCACGAGCAACGGCAGGCTGGTCGCAGACGGATTCACCAACATCGCCACGCAGTTGCAGAACACGCCGGGGTGGGCGCAACTGGTGCAGCGTGATAGCAGCAGCAAGATCCTGCGGATTCTCAACCCCACGCATGCTCTGGGCAAAGAGGGCTTCACGGCGGGTTCGCTCTCTGCGTACATCGACCAGGTGTGGAACAAGTACCGGACCGAGACCCTGACCATCAAGCCGCTGAGCGACCACCCGAACCTGATCTTCACAGGAAAGGTGCAGAGCGATGGCACCTTCCGGTTCACCAACAACAGCGTCAATCCCACCTACCAGACCCTCTCGTACAGCAAGCCGACCGCCGGCAACGTGCTGGGCTGCGACGGCGCCCTCAATGCCGGCGGGTCAGATGAGAACGGCTGGATCACTCGCACGCTGTGCGCGGGATTCAACCGCAGCACACTGCTGACATACACCACCCAGCCCGTGTCGGACTCGGCTCAGTTCTTCGCCGACACTTCCTGGACCAACTACTTCGTGAAGATCGTCCACGCGAACATGGCGACGGGGAACGCCTACGCCTTCGCCTTCGACGACGTCGGCGGCAACGAGTCGCTCATCCACGTGTCCGACCCGCAGGCCGCGTACCTGCAGCTCGATCCGTTCTCCGGCGCGGCCCAGCCGCTCGGTCAGGAACCCGGGGTCGATCCGACGGACCCCACCGACCCCACGGACCCCACCGACCCCACGGACCCGACGGACCCCACGGACCCGACCGACCCCACGGACCCGACCGACCCAGGCACGCCCACCGACCCAGGCACGCCCACCGACCCCACGGACCCGACGGACCCGACCGACCCGACCGACCCGACGGACCCGACGGACCCGACCGACCCCACGGACCCCACCGACCCAGGCACGCCCACCGACCCCACCGATCCGACTCCGCCGGCGAACCCGACGCTCCCCATCCCGCCAGCCGGAGACAGCGCCACCTGGTCGAGCGGGGCCTACGTGCTGACCGCCCGTGGCCTGCAGACGTCCTATCGCGACGAGCCCGAGGTGGCCGTCACCGTGCGTACGCGCACCGGCGCCGCCGACGGCACCGTGACAGTGAGACATGGCCGCACCTCCGCCACGGAACCCCTTGTCGGCGGAGCGACAGTCCTCACCCTCCCTGTGCAGACCGTTCTTGGCCGACAGCCCCTCACAGTGACCTACTCCCCCACCACCGGTCCAACCATCACCCGCACCACGTACCTCACCGTGGTCAAGGCCACGGCGACGTTCAGCACCGTGAAGGTGACCGCCGGCAAGTTCGGCAAGAAGACCCGCATCCGCCGTGGCGCCCCGGCACGGATCACCGTTCGCGTCCGGGCACCGCACAAGATCAAGGTCACCGGCCAGGTCACACTGAAGGTCGGGAAGAAGACCCTGGGCAAGGCCAAGCTCAAGAAGACCAAAGGTGCCTACGTCGCCACCGTGAAGATCAAGGCCGGCAAGAACCGGAAGGTCGGGAAGATCACCGCCACCTACAGCGGAAACGAGTACCTCGCCAAGACGAAGGCCACGACCAGGATCAGTGTCAAGAAGGCCGCCGCCCGCCGGTGACCCGGCCGCCTGCCTGCCGAAAAACTAGACGTGAGTGACGCCCAAGGGCATGGACGAGTCGACCCCGAACTCGAGCCCCGACGGTTCCACCCCGGCTCGGAGCATGGCGGCGCCCAAGGCGGCGATCATGGCCCCGTTGTCCGTGCAATAGCGGATCGGCGGAATCCGCACCGTCACCCCTGCCGCCGCCGCCCGCTGAGTGGCCAGCTCCCGCAGTTGCGAGTTGGCGCTGAAGCCTCCGCCTATGACCAACGTGTCGACCCCGTGACGCTGGCAGGCCGCTAGCGTCTTAGCCGTCAGCACGTCGGCGACCGCAGCGGCGAACGATGCGGCCACATCGGCCAGCGGAATCGGCTCCCCAGCGTCCTCGCGAGCTTCGACCCATCTGGCCACCGCCGTCTTGAGGCCCGAGAAAGAGAAGTCATAGGCATGCGCCGCCTGGTCCTTGGCCGCGGTCAGGCCGCGGGGAAAACGGATGGCCGCCGGATCACCCGTACGCGCCAGCCTGTCGATATGCGGACCACCGGGGTACGGCAGACCCAGCAGCCGGCCGACCTTGTCGAAAGCCTCTCCGGCCGCATCGTCCAGTGTGGAGCCGAGCTCATGCACCCCCGTGGCGATGTCCTCGACCAGCAGCAACGACGAGTGCCCACCCGAGACGACCAAGGCGATGAACCGCTCCGGGAACGCGCCATGGACCAGTTGGTCGACAGCAGCGTGGCCGACCACGTGGTTGACGCCATAGAGAGGCTTGCCCAATGCCAACGCCAACGACTTGGCGGCGGACACCCCGACCGTGAGAGGTCCGACCAGACCGGGACCGGCAGTCACCGCCACGGCGTCCACCTGGTCGAGTGACACCGACGCCTCGGTCAACGCCCGCTCCAGGGTGGGCACCATGGCCTCCAGGTGAGCGCGCGAGGCGATCTCCGGGATGATCCCTCCGAATCGGGCGTGCTCCTCCATGGAGCTCGCCACCGAGTCGACCAACAGCTCGTGGCCCCTCACCAGCGCCACGCCGGTCTCGTCGCACGAGGTCTCGATGCCCAGGACCAACGGTTCGCTCACCGTGCAAGTCTACGATCCGACAGCCCTCACTCGCCGCTGTGGCCCAGATCACACTGTCCCACGGTATCGGACGGCGGTCGCTCGTCGTTGCGCCAAGCATGACCATCAACGTTGCGTCGGGCTCCACCGACATCTCCAACCTCGACTTCGCCATCCCCTTGGACGACGACTCCGCGCGGCTGCTGTTCCGCGATGCCCACACCGTGCAGGCCTTCAGCGACGAACCCGTCCAAGACGCCGCCATCGCCGCAGCCTGGGACCTCATGAAGTGGGGCCCGACGGCCCTCAACTCGCTTCCGTTGCGCCTGCTCCTGGTCCGCAGCCCCGAGGCCCGGCAGCGGCTGGCGCCCCACCTGGCGGAGATGAACCGCGCCAAGACCCTGGCCGCACCCCTGACCCTCGTGGCAGCGGCCGATCCGCAGTTCCACAAGCACCTGGGAACGCTGGCACCGCATATGGCGGACGCCGCGACCACCTGGGAGCCGATGGTCGACGTCCGTCACTCCATGGCCACGGCCTCCGGTTGGATCCAGGTCGGCTATCTGATCGTGGCGCTGCGGGCGGTCGGGCTGCACGTCGGGCCCATGAGCGGATTCGACGCGGCAGGCGTGGATCAGGAGTTCTTCGGCGACAGCGGCTGGAAGTCACTTCTGGTGCTCAACGTCGGGCAGCCGGCCGAGACCGAGAACGCCACCCGCCCGAGGGCCGCGCGCTTGGACTTCAACCAGGTCAGCACAAGCCTCTGAGGTCGCACTGGCGGCGCAGGCCGGACTGTGAACGGAGGCCACCCGGGATGGTTCCAGGTGGCCTCCGTCGCTCCCGCCCGGTCCCCTGCCCTGGCCCGAGCGCAGGGCACACGCCGCCCCGCGGAGCTACTCGACCGAGCTAGGTGCCCCTCTGCTCCAAGATGATGCTGACGATGAGCAGGGCGACCGAGGCGGCGGCGATGCCAGCTGTCGCCATGGGGACACTCGTGATCTGAATGAGCACGCCCGCGAGAGCACTGCCGGCCGACGCTCCGATGTTGTGACTGGTATTGACCCATGTCGTTGCCGAATTCTGACGGTGTTCGCCTCCTGCCTGATGAGCAGCGAGGTAGGCGACGATCATGACGGGAGAGAAGAACAGTCCCGCGGCCGCGAGCACGACACCTACCGCGACGGCGCCTGTGACCAAGGCGACAGAGGAGCTCACAGCAATGAGCGCAGCGGCGAGAAGGACGAGCTGGCGGATCGGGGAGCCCGGCACGCCGAAGGCGCCGTAGAGAAGCCCCCCTACCGCACTGCCGCCCGCGAAGAGCCCCAAGGCGATACCGGCAACTGCCTGCCCGCCGTCGTCGGTCACCACCACCGGCACACTGATGCTGATGCTCCCATAGATGGCCCCGGCCACCAGCGTCGGAAGAAGGACACCGACGAACCGAGCATCGATCAGCAACGGCCGGCGCTCGCCGGACTCCGGTGCCGCGACGGATCGAGTACCCATCTCTCCGATGGTCCGAGTCGACACGAACAGCAGACCGCCCACCAGCACCAAGCCGGCGGGTACGAGCAAGACGGCTCCCGGCGAGAAGAATGAGAGGCCGACACCGGCCGCGACTGGACCTCCAAGGTACAGAAGCTCCTCGACAACGGCGTCCAGGCTCAGGCTCTTCTTCAGCAGTTCGTCCGTGGAGGCGAGCTTTCCCCACGCGACGCGCATAGTAGGACCCAGCGGAGGCGCGAAAGCGCCGGCGACCGCGGCAAGCACCATGAGGAGCGTTCCTTCTGAGCGCAGCAGGGATGCCGCCGCCATCGCGGTGAGAGTTCCACCGAAGACGAGGACGAGGATCGAGAGCGTGCGGCGGGCGCCGTAGCGGTCGATGAACCACGCACGCACGGGCGCGAGAAAGCTCGCGCCCGCTCCGTAGAGTCCGACGGCAAGGCCAGCCAGCGCAACGGAACCCGTCGCGTCGGTGACGGCGTACAGCAGAGGGAGAAGAACCAGCGCGTAGACGCTTCGTCCGATGAGCGCAGTGCCGAAGGTGACGGGTACACGTGGCAACTTGAGCACGTCGACGTAACGTGCCGTCCGAGATGGCCGCATGGGTGAATGGCTCCAAGCGAAAGATCACGCTGACAGCGCCCAGATGAGAAGGACCGGGTGAATCGCGACGGAGTGGCGTCGCGCCTACTGATCAGTCACGGCGATGGAGCATGGCCCCACCCTATCGGCTCAGAGTCCTCGCATCGAGCTGTTATTGAGCAGCGATGCCGTGTGGTTGACCGATGGTGAGCAATACGAGGCAGTCGTCTGCCTGACGAATTCGTCTGGCCGTCAGTCGTCTCGGAACCGTGACCGTGAGGGGTTTGTGGTCACAACGACCGAGGGAGAATTCTGGACACACACGAGTACGCACATCGAGTCAGGATGCTTCACTGCAGCGGCAGCCGCATCGTGTAGGCGTCCACGTCTTCCGGCTGGTAGTAGCGCCGACGAAGACCCAGCCGTTCGAAGCCGAACTTCTCGTACATGGTCAGCGCAGGCTCGTTGGTGACCGCGACCTCCAAGAGGACGCATTCGGCCTGCAGGGCGCGCGCATGTCCGATCAGCGCGTCGAGCAAGCTGGCCCCCACGCCGGTCTTCTGATGCGCGGCTGTGACCCCGATGGTCATGATCTGCGCGGCCTCGCCGTCGAACCAGAGTCCGGCATAGCCGATCACCGGTGC
>JAATES010000312.1 GCA_015655615.1 Actinomycetales bacterium | reverse complement strand
GAGTCGGCGGTGATACCGATGGCCACGATCAGGCCTGCGACTCCAGGCAGCGACAATCGCAGCCCCATCACCGACTCCCACGACAGCAGGGCGATGGCGCCGTAGGTCAGAGCGGCCGCCACCACCAGAGAGGCGATGGTCACCATGCCAAGTGCCCGGTACTGGAAGAGCGAGTAGATGACCACGAGGATCAGGCCGATACCACCGGCGATCAGCCCCTTCTCCAACTGCTCAGAGCCAAGGGTCGCGGAGATCTGCTGGTCGCTCTTGATGTCGAAGGTCAGCGGAAGCGCACCGAACTTGAGCTGGTTGGCCAGGGTGGACGCCTCGGTTCGGGAGAATCCGCTGTCCCCTCCTGTGATGGTGGCCTGCCCACCGGTGATGCCGTTCCCAGCGAATGTGGTAGCCACGCTCGGAGCCGCGATCACCAGGCCATCCAGCACCATCGCGAACTGGTTGCGCGGGGAGTCCAGCGACGCGATCCGACCCGTGGTCGTCGCGAAGGCGTCGCCGCCCGCACTGGTGAAGTCCATATTGACCTGCCAGCTGTTCAGCGTCTGGCCGGTCTGCGTGGTCTCCAAACTCGACGTGGCGTTCTTGATGTCCGTGCCCTCGATCTCCACCGGGCCCAGAATGTATTTGGCAGTCCCGTCGGGGTCGCAGGTGAGCAGTAAGGCATCAGCCTCATCGGTATTACCACCCTGGCGATTCTCGGGGAGCGTGCAGTCGAGAGCAGCAAACGCCGTGTAATCCTCGTCCGTGATCTGGCTCAACGCGCTAGGACCGTCGGCGGTGTCGTCCGTCGCGGTGTCGTCCGTCGCAGTGTCGTCCGTCGCGGTGGCCTCCGGCGTCGCGGCGGAGCCGTCGGTCGCAGTGGCGTCCGGCGTCGCAGTCTCTGCCGGCTTCGCCGTGGCGTCCGGCGTCGCCGTGGCCGTGGCCTCCGGCGTCGCAGTCTCTGCCGGCGTCGCAGTGGCCTCTCCCTCCGTGACCGGAGTCACGAAACCTGCCGGTTTGATCGTTCGGCCAGGAGCTCCCAGCGATTGATCCTTCGTCGCATCGTCGGATGCGTCAGGACTGGAAGACTCCTCAGTCGTGGCAGGGGACGACGACTCCCCCGTGGTCGCCGTGCTGCCAGAACCGTCCGTGGCGGTCGTGCCGTCCGTCGTGGTGCCGTCCGTGGCGGTCGTGCCGTCCGTCGTGGTGCCATCCGCGGTTGCGGCTTCAGTGGAGGTGTCGGTGACCTCCGGAGAAGCGATCACCAGCACCGGGCGGAACCGCATCTGAGCCGACTTGCTCACCAAGGTCTTGACGTCGTCACTAGGGTTGCCGGGAAGCGACACGACGATGTTCTTGCCGCCCTGGCTGGTGATCTCTGCCTCGGAGACGCCGGAGGCGTCCACCCGCTGGCGGATGATGCTGATCGCCTGGTTGATCGCGTCATCGGTGACCTCAGCGTTGTTCGTCGCCACCGGCGTCAGAATGAACTGCCGCCCGCCCGCCAGGTCGATGGCCAAGTTAGGAGTGAGGCTCTGAGACTTGAACTGATAGCCACCGAACACGATGCCCGCCAGGAGCAGAACGAGGATCAGCAATGACAGCAGAGTACGACCTGGACGGGACTTGCTGTGGTTGGTGGTTGCCAACGGAGTATCTCTTCTCTCGTGCGCCAGTCAAGGCGCGGTTCAAAGCAGGGAGGCGATGTCGCCGCCCCTGACCTGCCGATATGGGCGACTACTTCTTCGTGTCGTCCACATCCGGTTTGTCGATCAACTTGGAAACATAGTCGGGGATGGCGATGTCGTCCTCGCCGGCCGCCGCCACGCTCGCAGCGTCGCTTGACGCGTCGTCCGGCTCCTCGGTGGCGTCCGGCTCGGTGACCTGCGAACGGATCGCCGCCTTGAGCCAGGTCGTGCGGCCCTCACCCGGGACAGATTCAAGGGTCACTTGGTCGGCCGAGACCTCGACCACCGTTCCGATGTAACCCGATGCAGTCGTCACCCGGGTGCCTGGCTGCAACGTCTGGATGAAGTCCATGGCCTCACGTTGCGTCTTGCGTTGTCTGGATGACATCCAGAACATCGCACCCGCGACAACGACGAGCAAGATGATGATGGGATCCATGAGGCAGTGCCACACTTCCAGTCGACGAGCATAGGTCTCCCGCAGTCTAGGCGGTCAAACCGATAAGCCGAAACCCTGGTCTCATAAACGTGTGGTGCCTGAGAGGTCAACAGCGGACGAACCGGACTCCGACGGGGTCAGGCCCAGATGTACCCAGGCGGCCGCCGTGGCCACCCGCCCCCGGGGCGATCGGGCGATCAATCCCTCACGGACCAGGAACGGCTCCGCCACGGTCTCCACGGTCTCCGGTTCCTCTCCCACCGTCACGGCCAGAGTGGTCAGCCCGACCGGGCCGCCCCCGAAGCGAAGGCAGAGCGCTCGTAGCACTGCACGGTCGAGTCGGTCCAGACCCCGGTCGTCCACCTCGTACACCGCCAACGCGGCCTGTGCCGCGTCGAGGTCGAGCGTCCCGTCACCCCGCACGTCCGCCCAGTCGCGTACCCGGCGCAGCAGCCGGTTCGCGATACGGGGAGTACCGCGTGATCGCGAGGCGATCTCCGCGGCTGCGGCCGGGTGCAGGTCTGTTCCCAACAGCCGGGCGGAACGCGTGAGGACTCGTTCCAGATCGGCGGCGTCGTAGAAGTCGAGGTGACCCGTGAAGCCGAATCGGTCACGCAGCGGTGCGGGCAGCAGACCCGCACGGGTGGTCGCACCCACGGCGGTGAAGCGCGGCAGGCTCAGCGGAATGGCGCTGGCACCTGCCCCCTTGCCCACGATGATGTCAACCCGGAAGTCTTCCATCGCCACATACAGCAATTCCTCTGCGGGGCGCGCCAGGCGATGGATCTCATCGATGAACAGCACCTCGCCCTCGGCCAGTGACGACAAGACGGCTGCGAGGTCTCCCGCATGCTGGATGGCAGGCCCCGAGGTCACGCGCAACGACACTCCGAGCTCTGCGGCGATGATCATGGCAAGGGTGGTCTTGCCCAGGCCGGGTGGGCCGGAGAGCAGGACATGATCGGGAGGGCCTCCGCGCGCCAGCGCCGCTTGCAGCACCAGTGAAAGCTGATCGCGCACCACTGGCTGACCGACAAAGTCTGACAATGACCGTGGCCGCAACGCCGACTCGGCCGCCCGCTCGAGCTCATCGGCGCCACCTTGCACCACTCGTTCCAAGCCCCATGTCGAAGACGGGTCTTGGGGTTCCGCAGGTTCGTCGGCCCGGCCCGTCCTGGAGGCGTCATCGGCGTCATAGCGCTCAGTCATGGCGACCGCCCAGGTACTGCAGGGTGGCCCGCAACAGTGCCGGAACGTCGTGGCCGATCGTCGTGCCTCCGGAATCGCCGTCCGAGGTGTCCAAGACGGCATCGAGCGCCTTGCCCGCCACCGGCGCAGACCAGCCGAGCCCGACCAGGGCCTCGACCACGGCCTCGTGATCTGCTGCTGCCGCAGGCTGCTGCACGGGCTGGCCAGGAGACTCCGCAGGAGCAGTCAGCTTGCCCTGCAGCTCGAGAACGATGCGCTGCGCACCCTTGTGTCCGATGCCGGGGACTCGCTTCAGCGCTGCGAGATCCTCGCTGGACACCGCGCGCCGCACCCCATCCGGAGTGTGCACCGCCAGCATCGCCAGTGCGAGACGGGGACCCACCCCGCTGACAGTCTGGACCGTCTCGAAGACCTCACGTGCATCATCATCGGCAAACGCGTAGAGAGTCATCGAGTCCTCACGCACGACCAGAGATGTGGCCACGCGGGCTTCCGCACCCACGCGTAAACCGCCCAGCGTCGCAGGCGTCGCCAGGATCAGGTAACCGACTCCACCGACCTCGAGGACCGCTCGGTCAAGCAGAAGCGCCGTCACGACGCCGCGGAGCGATGCAATCACCCGGAATTCCCTTCCTCCGATGTCCACCGACAGTACAACACCTGTACGACAGTCAGTCGACCCACCGTAGCAAGGACATCGCCCTCATCCCTTGCGGCGCGCCGCCTGCTCCGCCGCTGCCCAGGCACGCTGGGCCGGGGTGTTCGGCAACAGTTCGGCCCGGTCCATGAGCCCGGCCGGACGCCAGAGATGACAGATCGCCAAGGCCAGTGCATCCGCGGCATCTGCCGGCCGGGGGACCTCGCTCAACCCGAGGATCTGCGCGACCATGTGCTGCACCTGGGCTTTGCCGGCCCGGCCGCTTCCCGTCACGGCCGCCTTGACCTCGCTCGGAGTGTGCAGTGCTACCGGGATTCCCCGCCGGGCGGCGGCCACCATCGCGAGCCCGGCAACTTGCGCGGTGCCCATGACCGTCGAGACGTTGTGCTGGGCGAAGACCCGTTCGATGGCGACGACGTCCGGCAGGTAGGCGTCAAGCCAGCGGTCGAGCCCGTCGGCGATCGTCAGCAGCCGGTCGTCGATGCCGGCGCCGGGGTCGGACCGTTCGACTCCCACGGCCACCAGGGCCGCTCGCCGGCCGGCGAGGCCTTCGACCACGCCCACCCCACAGCGCGTCAGGCCGGGGTCCACTCCGAGAACGCGCATAGGACCATTGTGGCAGTCCGAGGCGGATATCCACGGAAGGGGTGGTCTCGGACTGGGCATGGGCCAGCGGAAGCGGTGGCACGCACGGGGAGTGCCCTCGGGCGGTCACCCGCCCCGCGTCTGAGGTCTGACCGGTCTGTGGTGGTCTCCCGAACAGATGACGCGCTGGAAAGGCCCAGGCTCCCTCATTCCGCCGAACCGAGCAAACAGTTGGCTGTCCAGTCCGGATCGCTCTCGGCCAAGAGCGCCACCGTCGGCGCGTCGGCCAGATGAGAGCACCTCGCGGGTGCAGCCCAGCGACGTCACCGCCGGGAAATCCGCCGCTGTCACTCGACTCAGACCGCTCGTGCCATCCTCAGCGATGTCGATGGCGAGGCCGGCAGCACAGTCGGCCCCCGCAGGTGTATCAGTCGTCTTGTTCGAGTTCCGCCATGACCTCGTCGGAGGCGTCGAAGTTGGCGTAGACGTTCTGCACGTCGTCGCTGTCCTCCAGCGCATCGATCAGCCGCAGCACCTTGCGGGCACCCTCGGCATCCACCTCGACCTGCATGGCCGGAACGAACTGGACTTCGGCGGAGTCGTATTCGATGCCGGCGTCCTGGAGCGCCGTGCGGACCGGCACCAGGTCAGTCGCCTCACTGACGACCTCGAAGTCATCGCCCAGGTCGTTGATCTCCTCGGCACCGGCATCCAACGCGGCCTCCATGACCGCTTCCTCCGTCGTGCCCGCCTTCGGCACGATCACCACGCCCTTGCGGGAGAACAGATAGGACACCGACCCGGGGTCGGCCAACTGCCCACCGTTACGCGTGAAGGCGATGCGGACCTCTGCCGCAGCACGGTTGCGATTGTCGGTGAGGCACTCCACCAGGACCGCGATACCGCCGACGCCATAGCCCTCGTACATGATCGTCTGATAATCCGCGCCACCGGCCACCAGCCCCGCGCCCCGCTTGACCGCATTGTTGATGTTGTCGTTGGGCACCGACGTCTTCTTGGCCTTCTGGATCGCATCGAAAAGAGTCGGATTGCCCGCGACATCACCGCCACCAGTACGGGCCGCGACCTCGATGTTCTTGATGAGCTTGGCAAAAAGCTTGCCACGCTTGGCATCGATGGCGGCCTTCTTGTGCTTGGTGGTGGCCCACTTGGAGTGACCTGACATGCCCCTAGAACTCCTTGGAGACGATTCGGACGAACAACTGATGGATGCGCACATCACCCGTGATCTCCGGGTGGAACGAGGTCGCAAGCAGCGCGCCGGAGCGCACCGCCACGATTCTACCGGCGCCTGGGCCGGAACTCGTGCGGGCGAGTACCTGGACTTGCGGTCCGACCTCATCGACGACGGGCGCCCTGATGAATGCGGCTGGCACCGGGGGCCCAGAGATCCCGGTGACCTCCAGGTCGGTCTCGAAGGAATCGACCTGGCGGCCGAAGGCATTGCGGCGCACCGTGATGTCGAGTCCCCCCAGCGTCTGCTGGTCCAGCGCCCCGCCGACGATGCGATCTGCCAGCAGGATCATTCCGGCACAGGACCCGTACACCGCGAGTCCGCCCGCAATGGCGTCCTTCAGCGGAGTGAACAGACCGAAGATGCGCAGCAGCTTGTCGATCGTGGTGGACTCGCCTCCGGGCAGCACCAGTCCGTCCACGTGGTCAAGCTCCTGAGGCCGACGAACCAGTGTTGTTCGGGCGCCAGCCATCTCCAAGGCCCGGCGATGTTCTTGCACATCACCCTGCAACGCCAAGACACCGACAGTCACCGACACACCTCTGAGTCTACGGTGCGACCAGGCCGGCGAAGTGGCACACACGGGCGAGGACGCCCACAGCGTCAGGCCCGTCCCGCAGCACGGGTCCGGTGCGGCGCATAGGATTCCCCCATGACTGCCGTCTATCCGGCCCCACCCGCCCTGGTTCCTCCCACCCGCAGATCCACTCGAGGAGCGAAGGTCCTCACCTTCAGCGGTGCCCTGCTGCTGGTGGTGGCCATCGTCGCGCTCGTGATCGGCGTGAGCACGTTGGCGTCCCTCGCCCAGTCCGCGAGCACCTCGGACTCCACGAACGGGTTCTCCTTCACTGCGGCCGACCGCACGTTCGAGGTGGACCTTACCTCGAACACGACCTACATGATCGTGGCGGACCTCACGTCGGAAGACTCGTCGTCGACCCAGGCCCGACGCTCGGACTTCACCGTGTCATCCCCCGTCGATGATCCGATCGCGGTCGAGGCGACCTCGGAGTTCTCCTATCTCGACAGCACCGACGAGCTGTCCGTGATCGGCAAGTTCACCACCACAGAGGCCGGCAACTACTACTTCGAGGTCGACCCCGGCGTCCCCGGGAGCGAGTCGTTCCTGGTGCTCGACCACGAAGAGCTCCGTGCCCTCGGGTCCCAGATGATACGCGGAGGCGTTGCCCTCGCGATCGCGGCCATCCTCGGGTTCCTGGGATTCCTGATGGTCGTCGGCGGCATCGTCTGGTGGGTCGTCCGGGTAAAGTCCCACCGGCCACAGCCGCCCTACGGCTACCCCCAGGCCGGATACCCCCAGGGCGGCTACCCCCAGGGCGGATACCCCCAGGGCGGAGGGTATGCGCCTGCCGGCTATCCGCACCAGCCGGCTCCGGCGCCGGACCCCAGATTCCCGAGCCACGAGCCCCTCCGGTACGGAACTCCCGGCCCGTACCTCACACCGCCGCCGCCGGGTGCCCCGGACGGACGGCCTGCCGCGGGGACGGACAATCCCTTCGCCCCGCCCCCGGGCTGACACGCGAGCCCTGCTGGACCAGTCCCCAGATCGGCGGACAGGACTCAGTGATCGCGCTGCGATCCGAGCTGACGGACCGGTCCTTGCCACGGCCGTTGCAGCAGGTCGATCAACTCGGGCAGCTCCATCGGGAAGACCTCGACCGGCTGGGCACGCAACTCGTCGGCGGTCACCCACCTCAGCTCGTCGAGGACCTCCTGCTCGGCGGCGGTCCATCCGGAACGATCGAACTCCTCGACCTCGACTCTGGCCGCGAAGATCACCTCGAACTGGCGGCAGCTCTCGCGGAAGAAGTCGAATACCGCGGATCGGGTCACTACGGGACCGATGAGGTCTGCTTCGGCCAGGACGATTCCGGTCTCCTCCCGAACCTCACGCAGGGCCGCCTGCGCCGGAGTCTCCCCCGGCTCGATGCCCCCTCCCACGGTGAACCACCACGAACGTTCCGGTTGGTCAAGGTCGTGCCCCCGCACCAGCAAGGCGCGACCGGAGCCGTCTAGCAGGAGGACGCGGGCCGCCTCTCGTTCGCGAACGCCATCCGACGCCACTCGCCAGTCGGGACCCAACGACGACACCCCCGGCGCCGAAGCGCCAGGGGTGTCGTCCTCAGATGAGGTCATGCCGAGGCCGTCAACGCCAGGGTGGTCACCAGCCGCGCTCTGCGAGGCGGTGAGGCACGGGGATGTCTGCGACGTTGATGCCGACCATGGCCTCTCCGAGACCGCGGGACACCTGGGCGATGACCTCGGGGTCGTCGTAGAAGGTGGTGGCCTTGACGATGGCCGCGGCACGCTGTTCCGGGTTGCCGGATTTGAAGATCCCGGAGCCCACAAAGACTCCCTGCGCGCCCAGCTGCATCATCATCGCGGCATCCGCCGGAGTGGCGATGCCACCCGCAGTGAACAGCACCACCGGGAGCTTTCCCGTCTCGGCAACCTCCTTGACCAGCTCGTACGGGGCCTGGAGCTCCTTGGCCGCCACGTACAGCTCATCAGCGGGCAATGAGGTCAGGTGCCGGATCTGGTCCCGGATCTGACGCATATGCGTGGTAGCATTCGACACATCTCCGGTGCCTGCCTCTCCCTTGGAGCGGATCATGGCTGCACCCTCGGTGATGCGGCGCAACGCCTCGCCGAGGTTCGTCGCGCCGCAGACGAAGGGGACGGTGAACTGCCACTTGTCGATGTGGTTCGCATAGTCGGCCGGGGTCAGGACCTCGGATTCGTCGATGTAGTCGACTCCCAAGGACTGCAGCACCTGCGCCTCGACGAAGTGTCCGATCCGGGCCTTGGCCATCACCGGGATCGAGACGGCTGCGATGATGCCGTCGATCATGTCGGGGTCGCTCATCCGAGACACGCCGCCCTGGGCGCGGATATCAGCGGGCACACGCTCCAGTGCCATCACTGCCACCGCACCTGCGTCCTCGGCGATCTTTGCCTGGTCCGCGGTCACGACGTCCATGATCACGCCGCCCTTGAGCATCTCGGCCATGCCCCGCTTGACGCGGGAGGTTCCGACTGACGGGGTCTCGCTCGTCACAGCTACCTCACTTCGTGGCTTGTTATGTGCCTGATCGGCCCGCTCATCCTACGCCGCTGGCCGCGGCATCCGGACGGCGGAGCGACGACGGCCATGCGTCGTCGAGGTCCACCGTCTGTGGCATGGCGGCCCTGCCTGCCAGATGAAAGAGCCGGACCAGCGGATTCTGTCGGAGCTCCCGGGCCTGTGCGACCGACTCATTGTGGAATCTGCGTGCCAGCTGTACCCGATACCACGTTCCCGCCAGCGCGGACAGGAGCTGGGCGGAGTCCGGGTCGCAATAAAGCCGAGCCGCCTCATCCTCATCCACCAGAGCCTCCCGGAGGGTCGCCGACAGGTCACTCTCCGCCTGAGCACGTTCGGAACCGAGCCCGTTGTCCAGGGCCCTGGATACCTGCGCACGCGACGGACGAACCAGCTCGCCGCTATCGACGGCGAGCTGTCCGGCCAGATCGGGCAGCGCGGCGAGCAGCTCTCGGTCGGCGGCGTCCGGTCGGACGAAGACCTCGGTGGACGCGGCCAGGATCAGAACCGACGTCGCCGGGTCCAGCTCTCCCGACGTCGCGAGCTCGCTGGCCGCTACGGCACGACGTACCAGCTGGCCATCCAGGGCCATTCGCGAGGCGACCACCTTGCGGTGCAGCCGATCCAGCCGGCTGGCCGACAGCCAGGCGAGCCACCCCGCCACCAGGAGGACCACGAGAATGAGCAGCGCCATCTCCGACCAGGTCATGACGTCGGATCCGGTCGCCGGCGGTCGCCTGCCCGATTGTTCCCGGACCGCCCGGCTGTGCCCCGTTGAGTGGCCGGATCTTCATGGACAGTCCCGAGCGCCACTGCACCGTCGATCACGGTCTCGTACACCGTGAGGATCTGCGCGGTCACCCGCGACCAGTCGTATCGCTGAACTGACTCCGAGGCCCGGCCGCATACCTCGGCGCGTTGACGCGGATCTCGCAGGACCGTCACGAGTGTTCGCGCCAGGTCGGCGCTGTCACCGTTGGCGAAGAGCACCCCTGCCTGACCTCCGTCGAGGACGCCTTCGAAAGCAGGCAGATCGCTGGCCACGACGCAACAGCCTGCGCTCATCGCCTCGACAAGAACGATCCCGAAGCTCTCCCCGCCCGTCTGCGGTGCGACGTAGACGTCCACTGAGGACAGCAGTCTCGCCTTGTCCTGATCGCTGATGCCCCCCAGGAACTCGACCGCTCCCGCATGCTCGCCCAATGCCGCCCGGGCGGCGGCCTC
>JAATES010000348.1 GCA_015655615.1 Actinomycetales bacterium | reverse complement strand
GCCGAGGTCGTGCGGCTCGCCCGCGAGGCGGGCTTCATCGTCAATGCGGTGACACCGTCGGTCTTGCGGCTGTGCCCGCCGCTGCTCATCACGCGTGCGCAGGTTGACTCCTTTGTCGAGTTCCTGGCCGGGCTCGACCTGGAGACCGTCAAAAAGGAGGCAGGCCAGTGACCCGCAGCTTTCTGCGCGATGATGATCTCTCGCCCGCCGAGCAGCGTGAGGTACTCGAGCTGGCCCTCGCCTTCCGGCGGGATCGGAAGCTTCACACGCCGTTGCATGGCCCGCGCGCCGTCGCCGTGATCTTCGACAAGCCGACCTTGCGCACGCAGGTCTCCTTCACCACCGGGATCGCGGAACTAGGCGGCTACCCGCTGCTGGTCGACGGCAATCTGGCACAGATCGGTGTCCGAGAGTCGATCTCCGACACCGGCCGAGTGCTGGGTCGGCAGGTCGCGGCCATCGTCTGGCGGACGTTCGGCCAGTCGCGCCTCGAAGAGATGGCAGCCGTTTCCGGGGTTCCGGTGGTCAACGCGTTGACGGATGACTTCCACCCCTGTCAGGTCCTGGCCGATCTGGCGACCATCGCCGACCATCGCGGAGGTGTCGGCGCGCTTGCCGGGCTGACCTTCGCGTACGTCGGCGACGGCTCGAACAACATGGCGCACTCCTACCTGCTGGCGGGGGCCACGGCGGGCTTGCATGTGCGCATCTGTGCCCCAGCTGAGTTCTGGCCACAGCGCGCGATCCTCGCCAAGGCTCGGCAGATCGCGGCCACCACGGGCGGATCCATCACCGTCGCGGAGGGGGCGGCAGAAGCCGTGACCGGTGCGGACGTCGTGGCCACGGACACCTGGGTGTCCATGGGGCAAGAGGGGGAGAGCTCGCAACGTGAGCTGCCCTTCGTGCCCTTCCGGCTCGACGGTGCCCTGCTCTCCCTGGCGCGGGATGACGCCCTGGTCCTGCACTGCCTGCCTGCCTATCGTGGTAAGGAGATCACTGCCGAGGTGATCGACGGACCACAATCGGTCGTCTGGGACGAGGCGGAGTACCGGCTCCACGCGCAGAAGGCGTTGCTCACATGGCTGCTGGCGCACCAGTGAGCAGCAGTAGCGAGGCCGCGCTCCCCAGCACCAAGGCCGCACGGCATGCGAGGATTCGCCAGGTGCTCAGCCGCTCACAGGTCCGTTCGCAGGGTGAGCTGGCGCGTGAGCTGGCCGCGGCGGGCCTGGTGGTGACCCAGGCGACGCTGTCCCGCGATCTGGTCGAGCTGCGAGCCGCCCGGGTACGAGGGCCGCATGGCACGTTGGTCTACCGGATCGGTGAGCCGGTGTCGGGAGCAGGGGGCCAGGAGGCCGGGCAGGTCGAGCAGATCGCCGCCCGGCTCGCGCGGGTGTGCACCGAGTTGCTGGTCTCCGCTGAGGCGGCCGGCAACCTGGTGGTGCTGCGCACCCCGCCCGGCGCGGCGCAGTACCTGGCTTCCGCGTTGGACGACTCTGTCTTTCCGGGCGTCATCGGGACGATCGCCGGGGACGACACCGTGTTGCTGGTCTCGCGCGATGCCGCGGGCGCCGACGACGTCGCCGCCCGGCTTCTCGAACTGACCAATCCCGCTGAACAGTGAGACCGGCGTGCTAGGCGCCGATCCCGCTGACCCACTTTTCGACCACAGCATCAGAAAGAGAGATTGACATGACGGAGCGCGTCGTATTGGCCTATTCCGGTGGGCTGGACACCTCGGTGGCTATCGGATGGATCGGCGAGGCCACGGGTGCCGAGGTCGTCGCCGTCGCCGTGGACGTCGGCCAGGGTGGCGAGGACCTCGAAGTCGTGCGGCAGCGGGCACTGGCCTGCGGAGCGGTCGAGGCCTACGTGGCCGATGCCCGGGACGAGTTCGCGGCGGAGTACTGCATGCCCGCCTTGAAGGCCAACGCTCTCTACCTGAACCGGTACCCGCTGGTCTCCGCCATCTCGCGTCCCGTCATCGTCAAGCACCTGGTGCGTGCCGCGCGGCAGTTCGGGGCGCAGACGGTGGCGCACGGGTGCACGGGAAAGGGCAATGACCAGGTGCGGTTCGAAGTCGCGACCACCTCGCTGGCACCGGAGCTCAAGACGATCGCGCCGGTGCGGGACCTCGCCCTGACCCGTGAGAAGGCCATCGCCTACGCCGAGCAACACGATCTGCCTATCGCCACCACCAAGAAGAACCCGTTCTCCATCGACCAGAACGTCTGGGGTCGCGCGGTCGAGACAGGATTCCTGGAGGACATCTGGAACGGGCCGACCAAGGACGTCTACAACTACACGGATGATCCCACGTTCCCGCCGGTGGCCGACGAGGTCGTGATCGCCTTCGAGCGAGGCATCCCGGTGGCACTCGACGGCGTGGCGGTCACCCCGCTGCAAGCGATCCAGGAGATTAACCGCCGCGCCGGTGCCCAAGGGGTGGGCCGTATCGACATCGTCGAGGATCGCCTGGTGGGCATCAAGTCACGTGAGATCTACGAGGCGCCCGGCGCCATTGCGCTCATCGCTGCGCATCAGGAGCTGGAGAACGTCACCGTCGAGCGGGAGCAGGCGCGTTTCAAGCGCCAGGTCGAGCAGCGGTGGACCGAACTGGTCTATGACGGCATGTGGTTCTCGCCGCTCAAGAAGTCCCTCGATGTGTTCATCTACGACACCCAGCGCTATGTCACGGGTGAGGTGCGTCTGGTGCTGCACGGCGGACGGGCGACCGTGACAGGGCGGCGCAGCGAGTCGAGCCTGTACGACTTCAATCTCGCCACCTACGACGAGGGCGATTCCTTCGACCAGT
>JAATES010000107.1 GCA_015655615.1 Actinomycetales bacterium | reverse complement strand
TGCCGCACCGACCACGTTGGGCGATCCGCCCTCGTGGCGAGCAGGCGCATCCGCCCAGCTGACGTCGGACGCCGTGACACTGCGGACCGCGCCGCCCCCGGCCAGGTAGGGGCGCCCGGTGTCCAGCCAGTCGCGGCGGCCGACCAGGGCACCCGCACCGAAGGGGGCATACGTCTTGTGCCCGGAGAACGCCACATAGTCCACATCGCTCTGGGTCAGGGAGAACTCGCGATGCGGCACCACCTGTGCGGCATCCACCACCACCCGCGCACCCGCGCCATGGGCGGCGCGGACCACGACATCGATGGGCAGGCCCTCGCCAGTGACGTTGGAGGCACCTGTGAGAGCCAGCAAGGCGTAGGGTCGGGCCGCCAATTCGGTGCGAAGCGCCTCAAGCGTTCCCGTCACCGTGGGCGCAGCGGTCAGCACCGTGGCGCCGCCTGGCCGCTCCCGCCACGGCAGCAGATTCGCGTGGTGCTCGAGGTCCAGCACCAGCACACGCGCCGGCTCGCCGTCGGACCCTCCGGGGAGGCAGCCTGCCAGCAGGTTGAGGGAATCCGTCGTGTTGCGGGTGACGATCGCGACGTCATCCGGGCGGGCGTCCACGAAGTCCGCGATCGTGCGGCGACTGGCCTCATACAGGGCGGTGGAGACCTGCGAGAGGTATCCCGCGCCGCGATGGACGCTCGCATACAACGGCAGCACCTGCTGGACGCGTTCCGCGACCGACTCCAGAGCAGGAGCGCTCGCAGCGTAATCCAGATTGGCGTAGACGGCTGTGCCACCTTGGACCAGCGGGACCCGAGTTCGGCCACCCACCACCGGAAGCAACGGCCCTGCGTCGGCAGCGACGTCCTGACACGACTCGACAACGGGGGCAAGGGACATGACGACCTCCATGAGAAACCAGGGGACCGGCACAGCCCGTCCCGCGCTTGCCCGTCCCTGATGGGATGGACCAGGTCTTCACCCGGGGCACCCCACCGCGGTTGGAGGGTTGCCGGCCTGCGAGCCGGGGCTTGTCGCAGAGCACTCGTGACCTGCTCGAAAGCCTGCCGACAAAGAACGCCGGCGTCAACTTCACCTCGGAAAAGTCTCATTCTGCGGTCGAAAGCATCTCGTCTGGTGAGACCGCGTGGGCGGTTGGCGATGGCGACGCAGTCGCGATCCGGCTTATGTAGGCCTAACCTAGAGGAGTGACAGACCCTCGAACTCCGGCACCCCTGGGTGGCAGCCGCCCTCCGCGCCCCGCCCGGCCCACCCTGCTGCTGACCGTGGTCAGCCGTGTGCAGCTCAGCCCCGGCCTGGTCCGGCTCACCCTAGGCGGCGAAGGCGCCCGCCAGTTCCAGGACAACGGGCTGACCGACAAGTACGTCAAGCTGCTCTTCACAGACCCGTCATCCGGCCAGGAGGCCCCGCGCGGCGTCGAGCACTGGCGCGCAGCGCTGAGCGCCGGGCACCCCGTCGTACGCCGGACCTACACCGTGCGAGCCTACGACGCCGCCCGGGCGGAGCTCACCATCGACTTCGTCGTCCACGGAGACGCAGGCATCGCCGCGCCGTGGGCTGCGCACGCGAGCCCCGGTGAGGTCGTCGCCGCAGTCGGGCCGGGAGGTGGGTATGCGCCGCGACCCGATGCCGTCTGGCACCTGCTGGCCGGCGACCTCACCGCACTGCCCGCCATCGCGGCCGCCCTCGAGGCCCTTCCCGGCGAGGCGCGCGGCCTCGTCCACCTCGAGATCCACGACCTCGCCGAGAAGATCGCCCTGCCCGCCCCTCCCGGCGTCGAGGTCCGGTGGCTCGTGGCCGATCCCCAGGACGTCGGGGCACTCGCCGGAGCAGTCGACTCCGGCCCCTGGGAGTCCCGCGACATCCAGGTGTTCGCCCACGGTGAGCGCGAGTCCATCAAGGCCGTGCGGCGCGTGCTGCGCCAGCGCGAGGTGCCACGTGACGCCATCTCAATATCCGGATACTGGGCACGCGGACGGACCGAGGACGCATTCCAGGCCGAAAAACGGGAGCCGATCGGGAAGATCGACGACTGACACCAATCGGCACCGTCGGATCCGTCTCAATATGTGAGAATGCGATCCGCCAGCGGACCTGCTGAGCCATGCTCGGTGGGAACGACCATCCAGAGCGGCTGAGTGACTGGCACGATGAAGCCGCAGCAACCCCCCGGCGCAGCGCCCTGGCCGTGCCGGATGAGGGTGCTCCTGCCAGAGACGATGGAGGAACAGATGACCTACGCCGGAGACGTCACCCCCCAGCAGGCCTGGGACGTGCTGAAGTCCGATCCCACAGCCGTCCTCGTGGACGTGCGCACGCAGGCGGAGTGGGACGAGATCGGGGTCCCCGACACCACGCAGCTCGGGCACCAGCCCGTGTTCGCGGAGTGGGTCCAGGCCGGAGGCGTGCCCAACCCTGCCTTCCTCGAACAGCTCGCCGCCGC
Organism: Actinomycetales bacterium; assembly: GCA_015655615.1. Taxonomy (GTDB): domain Bacteria; phylum Actinomycetota; class Actinomycetes; order Actinomycetales; family Cellulomonadaceae; genus Rarobacter. The sequence continues at coordinate 3,623 of JAATES010000107.1, read as the reverse complement.
GGGACTGACTCCGGACTCGCAGCGGCCCATCTTGTTCCTATGCCGCTCTGGCCAGCGCTCCGTCGCCGCCGCCAACGCCGCCACTGCCGCAGGGCTCGGACCGGCCTACAACGTCCTCGAGGGCTTCGAAGGCGGTGTCGGGCCCGACGGGCAGCGCGACGTCTCCGGCTGGAAGCGCTTACTGGCCTGGACCAAGCGGTGAGCGGATCCGGGCACAAGCCACTCCCCAGCAGCGCCCGGCCGGACACCCTCGCCGTTCGCGGCGGCCACCAGCGCAGCGAGTTCGGCGAGACCTCGGAAGGCCTGTTCCTGACGCAGGGCTACGTCTACGACTCAGCGGTCGATGCCGAGGACGCCTTTGCCGGGCGCGCAGAACGATTCATGTACTCCCGGTACGGCAACCCCACCGTGCAGATCTTCGAGGAACGCCTCCGTCTGCTCGACGGCGCCGAGGCCGCCTACGCGACCTCAACCGGCATGTCCGCCGTCTTCACCTCCATCGCCGCCATCGTCAAGACCGGCTCACGCATCGTGGCACCCCGCGCGCTCTTCGGCTCGACGCTGGTCATCTTCAACGAGATCCTCGCCAAGTGGGGCGTGCAGACCGACTACGTGGACGGACACGTGCTGAGTCAATGGGAAGAGGCCCTGTCGACGCCCGCCGACGTGGTCTTCTTCGAGACGCCGTCCAACCCCATGCAGGACATCGTCGACGTGGCCGCCGTCACCGCCCTGGCGCACGCCGCCGGTGCCTTCGTCCTGGTGGACAACGTCTTTGCCACCCCGGTCCTGCAGCGACCGCTCGACCTCGGTGTCGATGCCCTGGTGTACTCGGCCACCAAGCACATCGACGGCCAGGGCCGGGTGCTCGGAGGGGCGATCCTCGGCTCGGACGAATACATCCACGGACCGGTGGAGAAGCTGATCCGCAATACCGGGCCGTCGCTGAGCCCGTTCAACGCCTGGGTACTGCTCAAGGGCCTGGAAACCCTGTCCCTGCGGGTCCATGCGCTGTCCGACCGGGCCCTTGCCATCGCAACCGCGCTGGAGCAGAACCCGGGCCTGAGCCAGGTCCGCTATCCGTACCTGCGGTCCCACCCCCAGTACGATCTCGCCCGACGCCAGCAGTCCGGTGGCGGCACGGTCGTGACCTTCGACCTGGCCGTCCCCGCCGGAACGACACCCGAGGACGCCAAGGACCGCACCTACCGGTTCCTGAACGCGCTGCAGATCGCCGACATCTCCAACAACCTCGGTGACGCCAAGTCCCTGGTCACGCATCCTGCCACCACGACGCACTCGAAGCTGGGGCTGGAGGGCCGGGCCGCCGTCGGCATCCGGGAGACCACGGTGCGGTTGTCCGTGGGCCTGGAGGACCCCCAGGACATCCTGGAGGACGTCGAGCAAGCGATCCTCGCCTGATCGTCACTCTGCTGCATGGTGACGGCCACCTGGCACCTGCTAGCTCTCCAGGTCGTCCCGCCCGGCCGTGCGAAGGTCATCGGACTCGGTGACCTCGTCGTCGCCGACCGCGCGCACGATCACGACTTCCTCGCTGTCCCAGCCGGTGCCGGGGTCATGGAGCAGATCCGAGTCGATCAGTTCATGGCGGCGGATGTACGTGGACGATGCGGCCTGGATGATCGCCGCCAGTGGCAGCCCGATGAACGCTCCGATCGCACCGAACATGGCCCCGAACCCGATCACGACCACGAAGGAGACGGCTGGGTTCATCTCAAGTGCCCTGGCTGAGATCTTCGGAGCCAGCCACAGGTTCTCCACCTGCTGGTACGCCACGATGAAGATCAGGATGCCGATGGCCTTGCCCAATCCCTGCTGGGGCGCCGCCAGCGCCACCACGATGGGCAACGCGCCACCGATGTAGGTGCCGATGGTGGGCACGAACTGCGAGACGATTCCCGTGAACAGCGCCAGCGGCACCGAATAGGGGGTACCGAGAATGGTCAGGAAGCCGAAGGTGGCGATGCTGGAGATCAGCGCCAGGATGACCCGCGAGTTGATGAACCCCGACACCTTGACCTGCGTGATGTCCCAGACCCGCAAGACCTCCGTCTGCTTGTCAGGCGGGAGGAACCGGCAGATGGTGGCCCGGAACGTCGGCCCCGCCGCAAGAAGGTAGTACGACACCAGCAGGATGGTCAGCGCAGCGAACAGGCCCGACAGGATCACTGAGCCCACTGCGAGCGCCCCCGAGGAGACGTCGTCGCCCCAGCGGCTCAACGCGGACTGCGCCAGGTTGTCCGAGTCCGGGATGGTGGCGTGGAACCGCTCGGCGATGGTGTCCTGGAGCTTGAGATAGAGGTCCGGGAGGTTCTTGACGAGCAGGATGAGCTGCTGCACCAGCAGATTGCCGAACAGCCCGACCAGCACCAGGATGGAGACGACCAGGCCGCCGAGCGCCACCGCCGCAGCGGCTCCCCGGCGCCAGCCCCGGCGCACCAACCACAACACTGCAGGCTCCAGCGCCAAGGAGATGAAGAAGGCCATGAGCAGGTACACGCCGAGAGTCTTCAGCGACTGCAGTGCGTGCCAGGCCGTGATACCCACGAACACGGTGATCACCGCGTAGAACAGCGCGCGAGCCAGCCATCGAGGCGGTTGCGGCGAACGACCCGAACCTGGCGGCGCCTTGGGCACGAACGGGATCTCGATAGGACTGGTCACGCCACCACTCTAACCTACGAGCATCCAGAATTCTGGCGAATCCACAACGATGCCGCGAACGCGGGCAAGGGCAGCAGCCCGGCCCGGGCCGGGCTAGGGTATGGCCGGAGAAGCCCCCTGCAGAGAGGACACGTCGATGACCGAGACCCCTCCTCGCGCCACCGGTGAGGTGGCGCTCGTCGGCGGGGGTCCCGGAGCCCCCGAGTTGCTCACCCTGGCCGCCGTCACTGCGCTGCGCGAGGCCGACGTCGTGCTCTACGACCGGTTGGCACCACCGGTGCTGGCCGAGTTCGCACCACAGGCCGAGCACGTCGACGTGGGAAAACGCCCGGGGCACCACCAGCTGTCGCAGTCGGGCATCGAGGCCCTGCTCATCACGCAGGCGCAGGCCGGACGGAAGGTCGTCAGGCTCAAGGGCGGAGATCCCTTCGTGTTCGGACGTGGTGGCGAGGAGGCCCGTGCCTGCCGCGATGCAGGGGTGACGGTCCGGGTGATCCCCGGCGTGACCAGTGCGATCGCCGTCCCCGCAGCGGTCGGCATTCCCCTGACGCATCGGGAGGTGAGCAGGATGTTCACCGTGGTGTCCGGCCACGCTCCGCTCACAGCCGCAGAACTGGATCACCTGGCGGGGCTCGCCCGAACCGGTGGCACCCTGGTCATCCTCATGGGAGTGCTGCACCTCGCCCAGATCTGCCAGGGACTGGCCGCCGCAGGGTTGCCACCTGGCACGCCGGTCGCCATCATCGAGCAGGGATATTCGCCGCACCAGCGGCTGCTGACCACGACGGTGGCGTCCATCGCCGTCACGGCGGCCGAGCACGCCGTGCGCTCCCCGGCCGTCATCGTCATCGGCGAGGTCGTGCGGCTCGCCGACCAGGATCCGGCCGCCGCAGCGGACCTGCACCGTGCCGCGGACCTGTCCTGACACGAGCGACCTG
>JAATES010000243.1 GCA_015655615.1 Actinomycetales bacterium | reverse complement strand
TCAGTGCCGGCGTGGTCGGCCGAGATGACACGTGGCCACCATTGATCGATCGGCGGGACCCATTCCCCGGGATCAGCCGCTGTCTGCTCTCCCGACAGCAGGTTCTTCACCTGGTGACCGAGGACCTCCCCGGAGGCGTCGACCCCGGCCGGGAACCAGACGAACGGCACCCCGCGACGGTCTGCGTAGCGGATCTGCTTGCCGAACTTCGCGGCGGTGGGAGACGTCTCGACAGGGATTCCACGGCTTCGCAGACTCCGGGCGACCTCGTCCGAAGCCGGCCGGGCCTGCTCGTCGAGGACGGCGACCACCACGGCTGTCGGCACGGAGCGCGTGGCCCGGGCCAGCCCCGCTCCCAACAGCCGGGACACGAGGCGAGAGATCCCGATCGACAGTCCCACCCCGGGATAGGTGTGCGCGCCGTCGGAGGCCAACGTGTCATACCGCCCGCCCGAGCAGATCGATCCGAGATCCTCGTGACCCACCAGAACGGTCTCATAGACCGAACCCGTGTAATAGTCCAGTCCACGAGCGATCTTGAGGTCGGCGAACACGACCCCGGGGGCGCGCCGGGCGGCCGCATCGAGGAGAGCGGCCAGCTCCGTCAGTCCCAGCGTCAACAGGTCGTGCTCAGCTCCGACCGCAGCAGCCAGCTGCCGTACCCGTTCGATCACGGTGAGGTCCGCTCCATGGATCGCCGCGAGGTCCAGGCAGGCCTGAGCCTGGGCAGCCGTGGCTCCGGTCTGCTTTCTGATGGCCTCCGCCACGGCTGCCGGGCCGATCTTGTCCAGCTTGTCGACGGACCGGAGCACCGCCGTGATGTCCGTCAGCCCGAGCCCGCGGTAGAAGCCCTCTGCGACCTTGCGATTGTTGACCAGGACCTGCACCGGGGGCAGGCCGAATTCACCCAGCCGACCGAGGGCCTCGGCCATGATCAGGGGCAGCTCGACCTCGAAGTGGTAGGGCAGCTCACTGAGCCCCACGACGTCGATGTCGGCTTGCACGAATTCCCGGTATCTCCCATCCTGGGGCCGTTCTCCGCGCCAGACCTTCTGGATCTGATAGCGCTTGAAGGGGAAAGAGAGGTGCCCCGCGTTCTCCAGGACGTAACGCGCGAACGGGACCGTCAGATCGAAGTGCAGCCCGAGCTGCTTGTCGTGGCCGGAGCGAGCTCCGGCCTCTCCAGCGCGGGAGCCGACCTCGTGGAGTCGCTGCAGCAGGTAGATCTCCTTGGAGGTCTCTCCCTTGCTGAGCAATTGCTCCACCGGTTCGACCGCGCGCGTCTCAATGCCGGCGAACCCGTGGAGCTCGAATGTGCGCCGCACCGAGTCGAGCACTTGCTGCTCCACGATGCGCTGCGCCGGGAGCCATTCGGGGAATCCCGACAGCGGAGTCGGTCGTGCCATGACAAGGTCCTTCCGAGGTCGTCGTGCAATGGGTCGTCGTGCAGGTGGTCGTCGTGCAATGGGTCGTCGTGCAGGTGGTCGTCGTATGGGGTCTCGTCGAACGAGGCCTGTCGGTGCCGCCCGCACCGTGGCCTGACACGCTCGATCAGAGACGCAGATAGGGATTCGTCGCGAGCTCGGTGGCCATCGTGCTGGCCGGACCGTGCCCGGGGATGAGGACGGTCTCAGGATCGAGGTCCGCACCCAGTCCGCGGAGCGTCGCCACCATGGTCGCAGAATCCCCGCCGACGAGGTCGGTACGTCCGACGGCACCCCGGAAGAGCACATCGCCGGTCGCGGCCACCCGCTGCTCCTGATCGCTCGCCAGGTAGAGCGTGGAGCCCTCCGTGTGGCCGGGTGCGTGCCGCCATTGCCACGGACTGTTCCAGGCCTCTCGAATGCGGGACGAGACGCCCTCGGCCTCTTCGGTGTCCAGTTCGAGCACGTGCTCCGGGGGCTGGAAATCCCGAGGATCCAGGCCCGCATCGCGAAAAGCGTCTCCGAGCGGGCCGTCCGGGTCGTGCGGTGGCGGGCCGTCCGGTGTGGCGCCCACGGTGAATGGCCCATGCAAGCGGTAGCGGTCACCGGGGTGGATCAAGACGGGCGCTCCCCACCGCTGCGAGCACGAAGCAGCATCCCAGGTGTGATCGGCATGCCCATGCGTGAGTGCGACCGCCAGCACCCGCCAGCCTTCGTCCTCGATCAGCTGCGTCACGGACGCCGTCACCATTGCTCCCGGGTCGATCACGACCGCGACACCGCCCATGCTGAGAATCGTGCAGTTGGTCGCGTAGACCGCTGACTGGACCACGCGGATCTGCAGTCGGGCGGGGTCGATGTCGCTCATCACTCCAGCCTAGGCGCTGACCCGAGTGTCCAGCGCGCGCCGCTGTCCACGCCGGTGGCGACATCGCCCCTGCGAAGTCTCTAGAATGAACCAACGCTGGCAGTTTTGTGCCCGCACCACTCGTGGGTGCCGGGCAGTCGTTGCGCACACGGCGGTCGCTCCGCTCGTTGCGCGCACATCCTGAGGAGCCGTGAAGTCATGAGCGAGAGTCCAGAGAATAACCAGAGCACGCCGTCCGCGGCATCTGCCGAGGGTGCAGTGCCGGTGACTCCCCGACCGGTCCCTCGACCGATTCCCCGTCCGGTGCCTCGCCCGACGCCCGCAGTCGCCGCGAGTTCCGTGCCAAGCCCGCTCACCGGACCGCCCGAGGCTGCGCTGGTCGCAGCGGCAAAGGCGTTCGGTTCAGTGCGGGAGGACGGCACCGTCAGCGTGCGCGACGGCGACTCCGACAGAGTCGTGGGACAGGTTCCGGGCGTCTCTGAGGATGAGGCGCTCTCGCTCTACATCCGACGGTTCCTGGAACTCCGTTCCAAAGTGCAGCTCTTCGAGACCCGTCTGGCTACCACAGAGGTCTCGCAGCACGACGCCACTCAGACGCTCTCCCGCCTGACCGAGGAGTTGTCAGAGCCGGCAGCGGTCGGCGACCTGCCATCACTACGCCTCCAACTCGCAAGGCTGCGCGACCTTGCCAAGGAGCAGGCGGCTGCAGCCGAAGCGGCACGCCAGCAGGCACGAACTATTGCTGTGGCAGAACGGACCGCCCTCGTCGAGCAAGCTGAGGCGCTAGCCACGCAGGACCCCGCCAAGATCCAATGGAAGACCGCCAGTGAACAACTGCGGGTCCTTCTCGACGGGTGGCGGAGCGCGCAGAAGAATGGCCCGCGCATCGATCGCCCCACCGAGGACGAGCTCTGGAAGCGATTCAGTCATGCTCGCACCACGTTCGACCGGGAACGACGCCACTTCTTCGCCGAGCTGGAGCAGCGTCATGGCGAGGTCAAAGCAGCCAAGGAACGCCTGGTCGCCGAAGCTGAACGGCTGTCCACCAGCTCCGAGTGGGGAGCGACGGCAGGTGCCTACCGTGACCTCATGGACCAGTGGAAGGCGGCAGGCCATGCGAGCCGTAAGGACGACGATGCACTGTGGGCGCGTTTCCGCGGTGCCCAGGATTCCTTCTTCGCTGCTCGGGAGGCCGTCAACTCCGCCATCGACGCCGAATACGCTGCGAATCTGGTCGTCAAGGAGGCCTTGCTGGCCGAGGCCGAGGCATTGGTGCCGGTGACCGACCTCACCGTCGCGAAATCTCGCCTGCGTGACATCCAGGATCGCTGGGAAGCCGCAGGGAAGGTCCCTCGAGATGCCGTGCAGCGGGTGGAGGCAAGGATCCGCGCCGTGGAGACCGCGGTGCGTACCGCTGATGAGGACCGATGGCGCAGATCCAACCCCGAAGTCAAGGCGCGGGCTGATGGCATGGCGGCTCAGCTTGAGTCCGCCATCGCCGACCTCGAGGCGGATCTCGCCCAGGCAGAGGCGGCCCACAACGACAAGAAGGTCAAGGAGATCACTGAGGGACTCTCGGCCCGGCGGGCGTGGCTCGACCAGATCGTCAAGGCATCACAGGACTCGGCGGGCTGACGGAGTTCTCCACAGCACCTACTGCGCTGTCGCGTCGTCCACAGGATTTCCCTGCTGGTGACAGCGTCCTGCGGGTGTCGCACAGTGGTGCCATGTCACTGACCTTCGAAGACCTCCTCCCCCCGCAACACCCCGGGTCGGCATTGTTCCGTCGGGGCCGATACGTTGACGCGATCACCTGGGACTGCCTGGTGCGCGAGGGCCATCTGGTGCCGCTCACCGACGAGATCGCCCGGCTCCGGTCCGTTCCCGCCACCTCCCTGATCCGCTCCATGGCCATAGCGCGCGGACGGCCCGCGGGTGCCGCCATCTGCGATGCCAGTGCTCTGTGGGTCCACGATCCGGCCTCGGGTGCCCGACTCACCGGTCAGATCCCCTTGGGCACACGAGTGGCCCACCGCAGGCTGATACATCGGGGCCCCGTCAGAATGCTCTACACCCGGGCCACTCCACGACCCCGGGCGCCTGCCGACGCCGCCATCGTGCTGCGACGCACATCGGTGGCAGACGGCGATGTGGATCTGTTCCAGGTGCCCGGCGGGCCACCCATCCCGGTGACCTCACTGACCCGGACCGCACTCGACCTCGCCTCCCGGCATCCTGCACGCGAGATCGTGCCAGCACTCCAAGCACTGGCGGCGCTAGGGGTGGACTTGGAGGCCGTCGAGCATCGACTGCACGTCACTCCACGATGGATCGGCCGGGAACGGGCACTGCGCACTCTGGGCTCGCTGCTCGATGGCAATTCCCGGCTTGATCGGTCCGCTGCGCTGAGCGCCTGAGTCCTGCCAGATGCTCCCTGCCATAGACGGGACGATTCTGCGAGACAGCGGCTGTCTGGGCACAGCCCGGTGCATCGGCACCGCTCAGTGCATCAGCAGATGAGGGGCGTGGTCGGCCGCGCGGGCTCCGGTGATCCGGTAGACATCGAAGACGCCCTCGATCTTGCGGACTGCCGACAACACAGTCTTCAAGTGACCGGGCTCTGCCATCTCGAAGACGAACCGGGAGATCGCGACCCGATCCGACGAGGTCGAGACCGTCGCAGAGAGAATGTTGACGTGATAGTCGCTCAGCACCTTGGTGACGTCCGAGAGCAGCCGCGCGCGGTCGAGTGCCTCGACCTGGATCTGAACCAGGAACACCGAACTGCTCGTGGACGACCAGGCGACCTCCACCATGCGTTCCGGCTGGGCACGTAAGCCTTCGACATTCGTGCAGTCGGCGCGGTGCACGCTCACCCCCTGACCGCGCGTGATGAACCCCACGATCTCATCGCCGGGCACCGGAGTGCAGCACTTGGCCAGCTTGACCCAGATGTCGTCGACTCCCTTGACCATGACTCCCGGATCGCCGACGCGGGTACTCCGGGCATGCGTACCGGGGCGTGCAGCCTCGACCAGGTCTTCTTCTGCACTGGGCTCACCGCCCAGCGACTGCACCAGACGATGCACCACGTTGGCTGCCGAGATCTGCCCGTCGCCGACCGCCGCATAGAGCGTCGAGACGTCGGGATAGCGCAGCTCGTTGGCCAGAGCAACGAGAGCCTCGTGGGACAGCAGGCGCTGGATGGGAAGATTCTGCTTGCGCATGGCCTTGGCGATGGCATCTTTGCCCTGCTCGATGGCCTCCTCACGACGCTCTTTGGAGAACCACTGACGGATCTTGTTCTTGGCCCGCGGGCTCTTGACGAAAGCCATCCAGTCACGGCTCGGTCCGGCGTTCTGCGCCTTCGACGTCAGGACGTCCACCGTGTCGCCGTTGTCGAGCGTGGAATCGAGCGGCACCAGCCGGCCGTTGACCCGGGCGCCCATGGTCCGATGACCGACTTCAGTATGCACGGCGTAGGCGAAGTCGACCGGGGTCGAGCCTTGCGGCAGCGCCATGACCTCACCGCGCGGCGTGAACACGTAGACCTCGGACCCGGATATCTCGAATCGCAGCGAGTCCAGGAACTCCGAGGGGTCGGCGGTCTCCTTCTGCCAATCGACGAGCTGTCGCAGCCACATCATGTCGCCGCCCTCGTCACTGCCCTTGGCGCCGCGGGAGGCTTCCTTGTACTTCCAGTGCGCCGCCACGCCGTATTCCGCACGACGGTGCATCTCATGCGTGCGGATCTGGATCTCCACCGGCTTGCCGCCCGGACCGATCACTGTGGTGTGCAGCGACTGGTACATGTTGAACTTCGGCATCGCGATGTAGTCCTTCACCCGTCCAGGGACGGGCTTCCAGCGCTCATGCAAGGTCCCCAGTGCGGCATAACAATCGCGCACCGTGTCCACCAGCACCCGCGTTCCGACCAGGTCGTAGATCTCGTTGAACTCATGGCCACGAACGATCATCTTCTGGTAGATCGAGTAGTAGTGCTTGGGTCGCCCGGTGACGGTCGCACGGATCTTGGCGCTCCGCAGATCTCGCAGTATCTCGTTGCGCACCATGCCCAGGTACTCCTCGCGAGCCGGCGCCCGCTCCGTCACCAGATGGACGATCTCGGCATAGACCTTCGGGTACAACGTAGCGAAAGACAGGTCCTCGAGCTCCCACTTGATGGTGTTCATGCCAAGGCGGTGCGCCAGCGGCGCGTAGATCTCCAGGGTCTCGCGCGCCTTGCGCTCCGCCGAGGCTGCCGGAACGAACTTCCAGGTCCGCGCGTTGTGCAGCCGGTCGGCGAGCTTGATGACCAGGACTCGGATGTCGCGCGCCATGGCGACCACCATCTTGCGCACGGTCTCCGCTTGCGCGGCGTCGCCATAGGTGAC
>JAATES010000012.1 GCA_015655615.1 Actinomycetales bacterium | reverse complement strand
GACATCACGGAGAAGAGCAGCCCGAAGGCCGCACCGACGACGACCGCCGCGATGACCATGGCCAGGGTCCCGTCTCCGCCCATGAGCAGCAGCAGAGTTCCGACGAAGAGGCCGAACCAGGCACCGGATGCCAGACCGGCGACCGCGACCTTGGGATAGGTGAGCCGGCCGGTCACCCGTTCGACCATCCGCAGCTCACTGCCCACGATCGTCACGGCCTGGACGGCGAACTCCTTATCCGACAAGTGATCCACGGCTCGTTGCGCCTCGAGGTACGTCGAGTAGCTGGCGATCACGTCACCCTGGGGCGGAATCGGAAGGTTCGGCTGCCTGCTGCCACTGGGAAAGGTCATGGTCCATTGTCTCCTGCCGACGCCGACGATGTCACGGCGTGCCCGGTAGGCTGGAGGGTGTGAGTAGCATCGGGAACAGAGTCTTCGTTGCCCGGCTCGCCGGAACCAAGGTCTTCGACCCGATCGGCGACCAGGTGGCGCGCGTGCGCGACGTCGTCGTGCTGATTCGCGCAGCAGGGGCGCCACGAGCAGTCGGACTGGTCGTCGAGGTGCCCGGACGACGCAGAGTCTTCCTGCCACTGACCCGTGTGACCAGCATCGATCCCGGTCAGGTCATCAGCACCGGGCTGTTGAATGTGCGGCGCTTCGAGCAGCGTCCTGCCGAGACCCTGGTGATGGGCGAGCTGCTGGAGCGCACGGTCGAATTCGTCGACGCCTCCGGGCGAGGCACCATCGAGGACGTCGCGATTGAGAAGCAGCGCAATGGCGACTGGGAGGTCAGCAAGCTGTACGTGCGTCGCGTGGGCGACAAGGGCACGTTGGGCCTGCGACGCCGGGGCGATGCCGTCATGGCCGACATCAACGAGGTCATGGGCCTTGCCGGCTCCGGTGATGCACAAGGCGCCGCGTTGCTGCTCGCGGCGTACGAGGAGCTCAAACCGGCTGATCTGGCTGACGTGCTGCATGAGCTCGGCGACGTGCGCCGCCTCGAGGTGGCCTCGGCTCTCGACAACGACCGGCTGGCCGACGTGCTGGAGGAGCTGCCGGAGGACGACCAGGTGGGGATCCTGTCACACCTGGACTCGGGGCGTGCGGCCGATGTGCTCGAAGCGATGCAGCCCGACGATGCGGCCGACCTCCTGCACGAGCTTCCCGAGGCTCAGGCGGCGACTCTGCTCGCTCTGATGGAACCGGATGAGGCCAAAGACGTCCGGCGCCTGCTGGCTTATGAAGAGCGCACCGCAGGCGGCATGATGACCACGGAACCGGTCATCCTCGGACCGGAGACCTCCATTGCCACCGCGTTGGCGCACATTCGCCGGGCCGATCTGTCCCCGGCTCTGGCCTCGATGATCTTCGTGGTGCGACCTCCGCTGGAGACCCCCACCGGGCGGTTCCTCGGTGTCATCCACTTCCAGAAGCTCCTGCGCGAGCCGCCTCACGAGTCACTCGGGGCAATCCTCGACAACGACATCGAGGCGGTCTCCCCGGACGCGACGTTGGCACAAGTCGCGCGCCTGCTCGCGACGTACAACCTCCTGGCGTTGCCGGTGCTGAACCCCGAGCGCCGCATGCTGGGCGCGATCTCGATCGACGACGTGCTCGACCACATGCTGCCAGACGACTGGCGAGAATCCGATCATGGCACCGACCAGGGCCACCCCGATGACACCAAGAGCCCTGCAGAGGAGGACCGTCATGGCTGATCGTCTCGACACCCCACGCGAATCGCGCCGGCGCGTCCTGCCCAGGCTGCAGTCCGACCCGGACGCCGTGGGGCGACTGGCCGAGCAGTTCGCCCGGTTCATGGGAACCGGGCGGTTCCTGATGTACATGACGCTGTTCGTCATCGTCTGGGTCAGCCTCAATGTGGCTGGCCCCGTGGTACTGCATTGGGACACCTATCCGTTCATCCTGCTGAACCTGTTCTTCTCCGTCCAGGCGTCCTACGCCGCGCCGCTGATCCTGCTGGCCCAGAACCGGCAGGATGATCGGGATCGAGTCGCCATCGAGCAGGATCGGCAGCAGTCGGCACGGAACCTCGCCGACACCGAGTTCCTAGCGCGTGAGATCGCGGCACTGCGGCTCGCTCTGGGAGAGGTCGCGACCCGTGACTTCGTCCGGTCCGAGTTGCGCAACCTGCTGGAGGACCTCCAGGCGGCAGATTCAGGCCCTCGCGAGGCGGACGTGATCGTGCCGCAGCCCGGCCCGGTGAGCCCCGCCAAGGCCAATGCCGGCAAGGTGACCCGGAAGTCTCGGCGCCTCCCTGAGACACCCACATAGACTGGGCTCATGGCCCCCGCCGCGCACCCTGCTGTAACCGCCGACCAGGTGTCGCGGGCTCTGGCCTCGGTGCTCGACCCGGAGATCCGACGGCCCATCACCGAGCTGGGTATGGTCCGCGACATCGTCGTCGACACCGTGACGCCCTCCCCCGCTGTGCGCATCGGCATCGACCTGACGACGGCGCGCTGCCCGCTCCGGGGTCGGCTGTCCGACGACGTCACCGCTGCCGTGCGTACCCTCGATGAAGGTGCCGAGGTCTCCGTCGACTTCGGCGTGATGTCGGCGGAGCAACGCGCTGCGCTGCTGATCCAGCTGCGCGGTACCACCGGTGAACCAGTGATCCCGTTCTCCCAGCCTGGCAACCTGACCAAGGTGTATGCCATTGCCTCCGGCAAGGGCGGCGTGGGAAAGTCCTCGATCACCGTCAACCTCGCCGTCGCCCTGGCTGCTCAGGGGCTGTCGGTCGGAGTCGTGGATGCCGACATCCACGGGTTCTCGGTCCCCCGCATGCTCGCGGCCACCGGGCAGCCGACCCGGGTCGACTCGATGCTGCTGCCTCCGATCGCTCATGGGGTCAAAGTGGTCTCGATCGGCATGTTCGCACCTCCCGGACGCGCCGTGGTGTGGCGCGGTCCGATGCTCCACCGCGCACTGCAGCAGTTCTTGGCCGACGTCTACTGGGGCGATCTCGACGTGCTGCTGCTGGACCTTCCCCCTGGCACCGGCGACATGGCGATCTCCGTAGCCCAGCTGCTTCCGGACTCCGAACTGGTGGTGGTCACCACGCCGCAGGCCAGCGCCGCAGAGGTCGCCGTCCGAGCTGGTGCACTGGCCGTCCAGACCAGTCAGCGGGTGGCCGGCGTCATCGAGAACATGTCCTGGCTCGATCAACCGGACGGCTCTCGACTGGAGTTCTTCGGCCACGGCGGTGGCGCGCGGGTCGCGTCCGAGCTGTCAGCCTCTTTGGGGACGGCGGTGCCCGTTCTCGGTCAGGTCCCCTTGGACATGGCCCTGCGCGAGGGCTCCGATCAGGGAAAACCCGTCGTACTGGGTGATCCCGGCTCCCCTGCGGCCACCGCCCTGCGGTCGATCGCAGACTCTCTCGCGCACCGGCCCCGCGGGCTGGCGGGCCGCCCCCTGGGCCTCTCACCGCACTAGCAGTCTCACCGCGCCAGCACTCTCACCGCGCCAGCGGACAACGGAGGGCTGAAGCCGGTCATCCGACTTCAGCCCTCCGTCACGTCACACAGGTGCGCCGCCACTCACTCCCGGCGCAACCGCCGGGTCACGAGGACGCTTGCCCCGCCCACGAGCAGCAGGCACAAGGCTGCCAGTCCGACCGCAGT
>JAATES010000233.1 GCA_015655615.1 Actinomycetales bacterium | reverse complement strand
GTTGCGTGCCGGACCGGACCCGGCACCCAGTGCGGCACACCTGGTCCTGGCGCACCCGCGGTCGGCGTCTCCATGGTGACGAGCCTAAGTGCGATCTCGCTGAGGCGCCGCAGGCGGGCGCCGCACTCCACCGGCGTCGTCCTCAGCGACAGTGGTAGCTTCGGGTGGTGAACCCCGATCCGACTGCGGACGACATTCCCGAGGCTCCTGCTGCGCCCGTTGTTCCCCCACGGATCCGAGGAACGGAGTCCGCCGGGCCCCCAGCCGGGTCTGCGACGACCCCGTACCGGATGGACGATGGCGAGGACGAGGACGAGGACGACGCACCGTCACCTCGTCACATACAGCTACTGATCCTCGGTGTGTCCATCGCCTGTGTGGTGGGCGCCATCATCCTGCTCGTCCTGGCACCGCGCAACGGCGGGGTCTGACGCAACGAGAAGCATGACGTCCCTGGCGAGCGGACGTCATCGTCCTGCGGAACTCAGTCCTCGACGGCATCGGCAGGTGCCGTGATGCGCTCGGTCACGTACGTGTCATCGAAAAGCGTCCCCAACCGGAACGGCTCCACTGCCCGCCACACGTCGTCGTCGCCGTGCTCATACAACTGGAACTCGTTGACCGCAAAGCTGGCCTCATAGTCGGCGATCTCCTCAAAGGCCACGTTGAGAGCCGACTCCGCGATGTCATGGGCCACGGTCACATGCGGGTGGTAATGGAAGCGGAGGTCCTGCTGCAACGGACCGGACCGCACCAGCCGTTCCAGCAGCTCGCATTCCGCAATCCCCTGCGCCACTTGCGCGAACACCACATCCGACACCGGACGGAAGGTGCCGGAGCTGCGCAGATGGATCACGAAGCTCGGAACAAGGGTCGCCACCTGGCGCAGGTGCTGATGAATGGCCGGCAGATCTACGACGTCCACCACCGTGGGACCCAAGAGCGTGATATGCGGGGGGATGTGCGCAGCCAGCGGGTCACCGAATCTCTCACGCGCTCGCTGGAGTTCGGGACCGAACGGAGCCGGTACGGCAATCGCCACACCGATGCGCATCTGGCCGTCCGCGGGCTGCGGTGACGTCATCATGACCACGCGCTCCTCGCCGGCGGCAGCAGACCGACTCGATCATAGACCCGAGTCAGGGTCTGATCGGCGACTTCGCGCGCCCGCTCGGCGCCTCGCGCCAGGATGGCGTCGAGTTCGGCCGGATCCGCGAGGAACGTGTTCACCTTCTCCTGGAAGGGGATCAGGACGTCGACCACGACGTCGGCCAGTGCCACCTTCAGGTGCCCGTACTGACGCCCCTCGAACTCGGCCACGACGTCTTCCATGCTGCGCTGGGTCAGCGCCGCGTAGATCGACAGAAGATTGGAGACGCCGGGCTTGGCCACAGGATCGAATAGGATCTCGGCGCCGTCGTCCGTCACCGCGGACTTCACGGCCTTGGCTGCCCGCTGGGGATCCTTCAGCAGCCAGATCGTCCCTTTCGCGGACGCCTCCGACTTGCTCATCTTCGCCGTCGGATTCTGCAGGTCGTAGATCTTGGCGATGGAGCGAACGATGTGCGGACTCGGAACCACCACGGTGTCAGGACCGAATCTGGCGTTGAGTCGCTCCGCAAGATCCCTGGTCAGTTCCAGGTGCTGCCGCTGGTCCTCCCCGACAGGGACCAGGGCCGCGTCATACAGCAGGATGTCCGCGGCCATGAGGACCGGATAGGTGAACAAGCCCACCGAGGGGCCGTCACCACCCCGCTTCGCGCTCTTGTCCTTGAACTGGGTCATCCGACCGGCCTCGCCATACCCGGTGTGGCACGAGAGCACCCACGCGAGCTCGGCGTGAGCAGCGACATGCGATTGCGCGAACAACGTCGCACGGTCCGGGTCCAAGCCGCCCGCGAGGTATTGAGCCGCGGTACGCCGGGTGCGCTCGCGCAACGCCGCAGGCTCCGGATTCACGGTCAGCGCATGCAGGTCGGCGAGCATGTAGAACGCGTCGTAGTCATTCTGGAGAGCGACCCACTGAGTCATCGCCCCCAGGTAATTGCCGAGGTGGAGCGAGTCCTGTGTGGGCTGCATTCCCGACAGGATGCGGGGACGTGCGTCATCGGCCATGATCCCCATCATGGCAGGTTCACCGGGCAGATTCGAATGCGGATGGTCCCTCACGGGCGCCTCAACCGGCCTGGATCGTCAGGTCGCCTCCTCGTCAAAGGGAGGCCGTTCACCGGCCACGAGCCTGACGACGGGCGCTGGCGGGCGGTGGCTCGCCGCTCCGGCCGCGGACCCGGCTGCTCCTCCCGCGCCGAGCACCGGGATGTCTTCGGCCAGCGCGTCCCGCACGATCCGGCGTGGGTCGTAACGCCTCGGATCGAGGGTCGACCAGTCGACGGGCTCACCGTCCTCGCTGAAGGCGTCGGAGACGCTGCCCCGCAGGGAACTGAGCTGGCTTCGGGCACTCTTGACCAGGCGGGCCAGCTGCTCGGCGTACTCAGGAAGACGCTGGGGGCCGACCACGATCACGATCACCACGAGCAGCACCACCAGCTCGCCGCCGTTGACACCGAACACGTCGCCTCACTCCATCGCCAGCCCCGGACCTCACTGCGCTCGCATTCTATCGCGGCAGAGTGCGGTGCCTTCGAGGATCGGGGAACACCTAGGCGTCGCAACGACTAGGCTTCGCTTGAGGAAACATCCCGCACGTGCCGAGCCGCCCGGTGCCCGGCGCCACACCTTGAAGGAGACGGCCATCAGTACCGACAAGACACTCAGCTGGTCGTACGCCGAGGAGCTCGCTGCCGAGGATGATGTCCTGCTGTCTGCCCGCGCACGGGGAGCCGAGCTCGTCGCTCCCGCCATCAGCCCTGCCACGGGGGCCGCTGTCAGTGTGCTTGCGGCCGCCACTGGTGCCCACACCGTGGTGGAGGTGGGGACCGGCACCGCTGTGACATCCCTCTACCTCTTGCGCGGGCTCGCCCTCGAAGGCGTCCTGACGACCATCGATCTGGAGTCCGAGCACCAGCGGGCCGCGAAAGCGGCCTTCGCGGAGGCCAAGAT